>JAUSMA010000013.1 GCA_030645475.1 Nitrospirota bacterium | reverse complement strand
GTGCGTTTTCTACACCCTTAAAATTGAACCGTTCCTTCGCTCTCCCAGATGAGCACTTCGGCTCCGGTCGTCCCATCAGCCGTCAATGTCCGTGCTCCTGCCGCCGTGAGTCGCACGGCGTCGCCTTCGTTCAGACGACCGGCCTGCTCCAGCTGCACCGACCCTTTCGCCACGTACAGATGAACGTACGCATTGTCCGGGACGGTCACGGTTTCTCCCGGCTGAAGTCGACCGGCCCAGAGAACCGCTCCCTTCTGGTGAATTGAGATCGCGCTATTGTGTCCCTTGCCGGAGGCAACCGGGACGAGTCCACCCTTCGCAAGCTGCCCGTTGACGTCGAGCTGTTGATAACCGGGGGTAATCCGCCTGGTATCAGGAACGACCCACATCTGAATGAAATGCACATCCTGATCCGCCCGCGGGTTCATTTCAGAATGCCGGATACCGGTACCGGCACTCATGCGCTGGGCAAGTCCCGGATAAAGAATCCCCTTGTTGCCTTCGGAATCTTTATGTTCCAGCTCGCCCTCCAACACCCAGGTAACGATTTCCATATCCTCATGCGGGTGCGTGCGAAATCCCGTACCGGCCTTCACCGTATCGTCGTTGCTCACCAGCAACAGGCCATGATGGGTATTGGCCGGATCGTAGTGGTTCGAAAAACTGAAGCTGTGCCACGAGTCGAGCCAGCTGATCTGGGTGTGGAAACGCTCCTGAGCTCGACGGATATCGACTTTGGTGGACTGTATCCCGATTCCGTTCATGGTTCCGCCTCCTCTCGTAAGTCCTCCACCGCCGCCATCATTTCTTTTCAGACCTTGTCCGCAATGAATCGATCCATTGACCATTTCCCAGCGCCCGTCATGACCAATGCGAGGCCGATACCGATCACCAAGAGATGATACTCATACCCTTCGCCTGCCTGTTTCCCGAACCAGTTCATGAAGAATCCGTTCGGGAGATGCGAGGTGGTGATGGCGCCAAGCATGATCACGATGAAACTCGCCGCCGTGAAGCGCGTCAGCAGCCCGAGCAACAGAGCGATACTGCCGAAGGACTCTCCCACGATCACCAAGAACGCGACGATCCAGGGCAAATGCATGGTCTCCGTGAAGAATCCCATGGTTCCGGCGAATCCGAACCCGCCATACCAGCCCAACAACTTCTGGGCTCCATGCGGGAACATCACCAGCCCAAGCGTCAAACGCAGAATAAGACCGGCCCAGCTATTGTCTGTGTAAAATAATTGCCGCATCACGCACCCCCTTGAATGGTCTAACCGCCTCGTCCGATCGCCGAACATTGCACAGCCCGACATGTCGATTATAATAGTCCTAGTTAGGACAATGTCAATACAGAAAATCCATCCCCTGTTTTCTTTGTAAAATTGTGAGTAGGATCAATCGGTTCGAGTGAGATGGCAGGAAACGGACCGGTGAGAATCAGTCGTGCCGCGATCCTTTCATCGCCCGTTCTACTTCGCGGCTGGCTTCACGCGTCTTGTCGGATTCCCGGCGGTCATGCTGTTTTTTGCCTTTCGCCAACCCGAGTTCGACTTTGGCCAGGCCACGATTGGAGAAATAGATGCGGAGCGGGATGATCGTCAGCCCCTGCTGCTGCGTCTTGACGAGGAGTTTATTGATCTCCTTGCGATGGAGCAGGAGTTTCCTGGTACGGAGCGGTTCATGATTCGAAAGGTTGCCGTGGCTGTACGGACTGATGTGGCAATGGTGAAGAAAGATCTGTCCTTCTCTCAC
>JAUSMA010000012.1 GCA_030645475.1 Nitrospirota bacterium | reverse complement strand
CCACCCGGCGACGGTGGCGAGGGTCGAACGCCTGCTCAACCGTAGACCTAGAAAATCACTCGGATTTAAAACGCCCAACGAGGTCTTTCAGGCTCTGGTCAGACGCGGCTGAATGTTATGCACTGGGGAGTTGAATCTGCGTCAGTGACTTTACGACGAATTTGATTAAAGGTTTTATCTGTGAATATACCCAGGGATTTGCAGTCAAGAACATTGATCCAAGTCTTCGTAGATTGATCTCTGTTGAGAAGGTGAAGTTTAACTACGCTACAGAATCTTGGGAGTCCGCGCAGTTTGACCTTCCGTGGATAGACAGTGATTATGTGTTGCTGACTCCAACAGATATTCTGACTAAGGATGATACTTGGATAAACAAGACTGATCTAGTTGAAGGTTTCGATAGGCTTCCCGAGTCAATCCCTAATGACCAGCTTCGGGCGCAAATTAGCAATTACTTCAAGAAGGTTCTTCCGAAACATCTGGATAAAGAGCCGACGAAAGAAGAAGAGAGGGCAGCTGCTGTTGAGACGATTCTTCATTTTCCAGAACTCATCGATATTTACATTCGATATAAGGAAGAAACTGGAGATCAGGCAACAAGCGAGAGTAGCGAAAAGGTCGAATTCTCAAAGCAGCTGTACGTTGAACAGTTCCACCGGCTACGCAGGCTCCTTTCGTTACATTCAGACTTCTACAAGATAGCTGGCGAGACCTATGTCGAGGCTCATCAAAGAATGGGCAAGAAATGGGGACATTCTAAATTATTTTGAGAGGCAGCCCTTCCATCCGCCCACCGCGTCCGGTTTGTCTTGCGCTAATAAGTTTTGAACGGTTCCCCTTTGACCTCTTACGTAACACGAGCGGAAAGAAGCGTCGTTCGTCTCTCGCGACCGAAGTGATCAGCAGTCAGCTTTCAGTCATCAGCGTCTTTAATCGCATCTCGCTTCTCACTGAAATCCTGGAACGTTTTAGACGACAACGCTGGTATCAGTTAAGCTCTGCGCTCTACCCAGTCCTGTTTGTCGCCTGTATCCAGGTGCATAGATTTCGAGAAGCGGTGCACAGACGTACCGGTTAAGAAGTTTAGTGTTTGAAGCATTCTTTTGAAATTCCTATCGGTTTCCAGCAATCAGCATCCCAGAATTTCAAATGGCTAAAGTGGCCATGCTTCTGAGGACTCTTAAGATTTTCGCCAACACCAAATTTAGTTGCGAAAATGTACGGCCTTAACTCTTGAGGTGTGTGGTGAACTGCAGTGATGAAGTTGGTAAAGCGGCCCAAGGTCCGATCGTCTTTGCTTAGCGGATGGCTAAGGAAGCTGTCGAGCCATACGAGAAGCGAACCTCTGGGGGCAGGATCTAAGAAGTCACTCATCCACTCGCCAGACTCGGCAGTTTCGTGGAGCATTAGATGGTAAACATTAACAGGGGTCTTTGATGGAGTCTTAATGCCTTCTGCATGTGTAAGCGGCAGACTCGTACTATGCACCCTAGCAGGTTCGGTGTCTGCGGGCACTCTCTGCGTAGAATCAGTTGATTGAAAATTCCTCGTCTCAAGATAAGGAAAAATTGTGTTCTGGTAGTCTTTGATCGTGCTTGCTGCACCCATGTATACGATGTTGCTAATAGGTAAGTAGCCAAACTCTCTGATGATATGGTGTGTAACTATTGATCCGGTGGAATGTCCGACCAATGTGATTTCCCAATTCTTTTCATTGCTGCATCGTTTTTCTGCTGCAGATTTTCCGCAAATTGTGTAGCCCAATTTCTTGAGAAACAGCGAGAGTGCTCCAGTCTGTCTATAGTCATTGGGGTCTGAAGGGGCTGACCTGAAATTTGTATGAATCGCTTGCTCGCCGTCATAGTGAAATAGTTGGGACACGCTTCGTAGCATGATGTCCCATGAGCTGGTGCCGAGTGTGTCAAGGAGGGGGGCAATAACAAGCTTCGTTGGTAACGTAACGAAGTATTTGAGGAAGGCGGTATTCTTTTGCCAGCCAGTTCGTTCATCTCTTCCCAGCCAAATGTTGAGATCTGCTAGCTCGTGTTTAGGGGATTGATCTTGATGTTTGCAATCGAAGCTCCGTTTTTTTAGTAGCGATGTGTACTCATTTGGAGAGCTGGAGTAGTCAGCCTGGACAATTGAGGTTTGCCTGCAAAGAGCCTCGAAAGCTGCCTCCTGTGCGAGCACAAGATCAGATGACCACAGAGTCGATATTGGCCTGAAAGCTGGAACAGTTTCGATGTCGTTGCGGATTTGGAAAAATGTGACTACTGGGGATCGAACAACTGCCCTGGTAAGATCTGCTGCGAGGTAGAAAGGCGATGTCGCGTATCCTCCGAGGGAGCTCCATAAGCCATCACGCCAGTCTTCACCTTGACGAATGTGGAAGAGATGATTGTTGTAGCTGGGAAAAAGGGACGACTGCCAGTTGATAAAGATAGGATATGTGTCTGAATCATTATCTTTCAGAATAACTTTGCTAAGCCTTGTTGCCCGTTCAACTGTCTCTGTCTGTAGATTGAGTCCTCCGTGTATAAAGATGAGGATCTTGAGTGATTTGCCGTTTCCTTGTTTGTCCTTTTGGTGCTGCTCCAGTCCCTGATTAAGTTCATCTAGCTGTTTTATGTATTCGTCACTTGTAAGCTGGGGATACTCAAATAGGGAGCTATGTTTCCCATTGCATGAAGTGCCCGCATTTGTTTTGCACCCGACGTTACCTGTTGAGTCGACGGGGTGACCCTCTGCGTTAACCATAACGATGTTGGCTCTCGGTACATGTCCATAGTTTGTTCCGCACCCTACGGTTACAAGTAAGCTAAGAAGAGTAAACCATAGAATCATTTGGCCGTGACCTCCAGTAGCGTGAGCGGTAAGCAAGAACGATTTGGCAGTCTCTATTATGGTATCTAGTTTCAATGTACGGTCGGCCTAAAATTTAAAGCCGTATCCTAAGCTCATGAGTAAGAACATTTTGCCTTTCTCTTGCCCCGTGAGATTGAATCCCGTTCCGATACTGATAATGTCATCCAGGAAACCGATCATAAGTGCCGGCTGGATGCTGAGATCATTTTCCGTGGTTTGTTTGGAGTAATAGACAATCGGGGTAATCGAGAAGATGGAAGATGCCAGCTTGTCCGCACGCTCCTTCCCTATATCTGCAGTAGTTGCGCGACACTCTGGTTTGATAGACGATAAGGGTACGTAGACTTCATCTGAGTCGTCAGCGTACGTATTCCCGTAATGCGTGTTGATCGATTTGAGTTTTGCCGAATCAAAGTCGTATTTAGCCGCTTCGCTTTTATTGCCAAGGTAGGTTTTCCCATAGTACCGAAAGGCAATGCCAGCTCCTGCCCCAGTCGCTAGAGCGGCTTTCTTGCTACTAAAGTCGAACCGTGCAACTGAGGTTGCAAGGGTAGTTCCCACGGACCAATTCTCCAGTCCCAAAGAGCTTAGGTCGCCAAAAAGCGGACGTGGCTGGTAGCAACTCTTAGCTTTTCCCTCCTGCGCTTCGACCAGTGTCGGTAACCCACTTAACATTGAACTGAAGATGATAAATGTAGAAATAGCTATGGGTTTTAGACCTGATTTTGTCATTGTAAGTTTCTCCTTTTCAGTGTGTACGGATGACGTATGAACGCTGGGGCAATAATTGGTGTCAGGAGCCAGTTCATGCTTGAAGTTGTTGTCTTGATGGCTTCAATGTCTTCGAGAGATGGTGCTTAGGCATTGTGCTTTGACTTATCCGATGCACCAGGTCTAACAGGAGTGCCGTCCCTCTTCTTCCAGAGTGCCGGGTTGTTGGTCATAAACGAATCGAGTCTCCATCAGGGATTCCTACAGTCGGCTTGAAGCGGCCCTTGATATGGATAAACGGCATCGTGCCCTCCTGACGCTATGCTATGTGCCTCTCACTCACTTCACGGTCGAGTTACGATGTATTAGCTAGCAAGGCAGATGCCGTCTTGTGTAATCGTGTTTTCTTGCGAATAATCGAGTTATGCTCCGTTGTGATCTCACTGTGTCCACGTGTGGTGAATCTAAATAGATGCTGTGGTTGGTCCTGAAATGGTTCAGTTATTGTCTCGAGTCGGCGATGTCGATCTATCAATGTCCTCTAGTCGTTGGTAGGGCCATGCATGAAGATCGGAAAGAGAAGGCAAATGGGTTGCCTTTCTTTGAAGCCCCCCTCCATGGCACGTCCGCTGCGTCTTAAATTTTTCGGGGCTGTCTATCACGTCACGAGTCGGAGCAATGTCCTGCAGGACATCGTCCTTGATGATCGTGACTGCACGCAGTTTCTGGCCATCCTCGCCCAGGTGGTTGATCGCTAGCCCTCATTCTTCATGACGGTCCGTTGCGAAATCGCTGCGTCGCGTCCTGAGCATGAGGGGCATATGGCGCATGGCATATGGTCGATAGCAGGGAGTAGGAGGCAAGAGCTGATAGCATGTAGACCGCCAGTCCTGGTTTTTCCAGCAGACCATAGGCCATCTGCTATCGGCCATACGCTCTTCTCAGGAGGGGTGCTTGCCACGTATCCTCAAAAAGGAGAGAATGGGCACATGTCTCCTCTCGCCCTAAAAGAAATCTTGAAGTTGAGCGTGTCTGAGCGAGTGCAACTGGCTGAAGACATCTGGGATAGCATCGTGGCTTCCCCTGAATCCCTCCCGGTCACGGATGCGCAAAAGCGCGAGCTGGATCTCCGCAGGGACACGCATGCGAGCCAATAAACGGGGACATTCTAAATTGTTTTGAGCGGCAGCCTTGCTATTCGCTCACCGCGTCCTGTTCGCCTCTCGTCAATAATCAGAAACGCTTCACGCGCGGAAAGAAGCGTCGTTGGTCTCTCGTGACCGAAGCGATCAGCAATCAGCTTTCAGCCATCAGCGCCTTTAGTCACATCTCGGTTCTCATCGAAAAGCCCGAAACGTTTCACATGTCACGAAAACGGCGTTCCTTCCGAGCCATCGGCTATCAGCTATAAGCCATATGCTCTTCCCTTAAAGGTGCCAGCCGCCCACCGCGTCCAATCCTCGGAGCAGCTTTCAGCCTTAGCGAGCCTTCTGCAGAGAATCCGGAGAGGAGGGGGAACAGGAGGCACGACTGGAGGCAGTTGGAATGGCGGGTGGTTGAACTGAAGGGGAGGGCCGAGGTTCATCGACGGACTTTGCTGCGGCTGCAGGGTGACGCGGCGCTCGCCACCCGGTGGTTCGAGAAGGTGGCAGCCCCTATAGCCTCCTCCGTTCTTTCGCGCGCCTCTCGTATCTCGCTACGCCTCTCTTTCGACCGGTTCGTGACGCGCTCCCATTCGACGTCATCCCTTTTCACCATGAAGTTTCCACGAACACCGACATCATCGTGGTTGGCAAGAAGCGGGAATTGCTGGCGTGCGGCTGGGTCGATGCTAAGATGGCCTCAAACCCACCTAGGAGGGAGGATTTTATGATCCAGCAACATGGAAAGCTGCTGCAGATTCATCATCGTTTGAAAACGATGGTCGAGGAGCAAGGCGATCATGCCTTTGCAACGGCCCTGGGCAGCTGCGTTGCGACTGCCCGAGGGGAGAATGCAGGCGCTGATACCTGCCCGTTTCGACAACTGCTCCTTGAGGACTATGTGAAGACCGGCGTCGCGCCACTGGAGGCGACTACCAGTGATCAAAGCTCGGTCCCTCTGTCGCAATGCCATTCTTCGGCTGCCTTGCCACATGATGTGGTATTGAGTCGAATCAAGATGCTGCTCCGGCAGGATGCCAGGCGACTGGAGGATCAGGGGTATTTACAGGCCTTGGCTGACTGTGAAGAAGCCACCAAAAGCAATCCTCAATGTCCGTTCTTTCAGTTGCGGGCTTCCGAGGCAAAAACGAAATAGTGCCCCTGCCAAGGCTGCGTCCACATTTTTGACGGCTCCGCCTTGAACAGAAAAACGGGGCCAGGTCTTGAATCGTACATTCCTAGTGGTAAAGACCCGCTCCATGGCACATCCGCTGCGCCTTGAATCATCCTGGGCTGTCTATCACGTCACGAGCAGAACAATGCCCCGCAGGACATCGCTCCTGACGATCGTGCCCGCATGCAGGTTCTGACCCTCCTCGCCCAGGTGGTCGATCGCCAGCCTTCATTCTTTATGACGGTTTGTTGGGAAATCGCTGAGTCGCTGGCTGGATGGAAAACGAAGGGGATGGTGTAAGTGGGCCCGGCTCCATGTGTCACAGAGCCGAGCCCACCCGCTTTGTTCTTATTTAGCTGCGGCTCCGGCAGCGCCGGCTGCCCCGCTCGCACTCGGCGCGGTCGTTGCTGATGCTCCGGTAGCTGCACTGTCTTTTGCGACAGCCGGTTGAGCCTTTGCGGCTTCCGCTTTTGTTCCGCCGGTATTATTCATGTTCCGGACGCCGCCTGGGACACTCAGGTCTATCACGCCGCCGAAAGCTCCAGCAAAGGGGCTGCCGGGGGCAGTCTGGGAAGATTCCGTTGCCTGAGCATACCCAGCGCTACACATCAGTCCGACTGCGACAACGCCTACTGTGACTGTTCTCTTCAGATTCATCGTCTCTCTCCTTGATTAATGAAAGGTTCTCTACGGCACTCTGCCCCCTGTTGGGGTCTCACGGACAGGCATGGCTCACGCACATCGTTTTGGATGTGAGGTCTCAGTCATGAGGATGATCCGTACCCTGGAGCACTGTCTGTCCCATTCATCCCATGATGCACTTTAAAAGCGTGTGCCGTACCTAGGCGGAACACTAGTTGTATTACAGGCACCCTGTGTGAATGGAACCAGCATGAAGGGCATGATGAATCAGAGGGGGTGAGGGGCCTGTCTGACCGTGGGGCCGCCAAGCGCATCTGAAGCGGGCGGCTTATGGTTTGTCTCTTTGTGCAGGGAGAGGGCTCTGTCCGGTCGTATCCTTGTGCTCATTGCTGCATGTGTGTTCACGAGTGGGTGCCAGTTGTTCGATTGCATGCCGGCCGCGTCAATCGGGTATTCCAAAGCTGAGAATGGCCGCCTCTGCGCGACCTGCCAGACCACATCGGCTCGAGTCTGCGAAACGGTCTGCGTGGGAGTTAGAAGGGACCGTGATTTTTGAACTCCCTGTCATGGTATGTCCGCTTCGTCTCAAATCCTTCTGAGCGGCTTTCTGTCGTCGCGAGTCCTGAAAGTTCAATCTTTTCTTTCACCCTGCCGTTCTGATACAACCCGTCGATGCTGAACTTATTCGCGTTAGGTGCCCTTGCCGGTCTTATTCCTGTCTATCTGGGAATCGGCGCAGCCCTGTTGCTTGGGAAGGTATTGCCACGATCCTGGGAAGGCGGATTGATCGGTGTCGCGACCGGGGTGTTGCTCTATCTGTTCTTCGACTTGATGCATGAGGCGGTGGAGCTCAGCGGAGCCCGCGACATGTTGTCGTGGGTGGCTTTTCTGGTGAGTCTTGGCGCAAGTCTGGTCGGTCTCGTGGCGTTGGAATCGAAGCAGGTGTTCGGTGGCCGCCACACCAGCCGATTCCTCACGCTCCCCTATATGATCGCGATAGGGATGGGCTTTCACAACCTTGGCGAAGGGCTCGCCATCGGCGCCAGCTATGGGAGCGGAGAATGGACCCTCAGCCTGTTGCTGGTGGGGGGCTTTGCGTTGCACAACGGCACGGAAGGGTTCGGCATTGTCGGTGCTGCCGGGAAAACGCCGGTGCAATGGAAGGATGTGCTTCTCCTTGGGTTAGTGGCAGGGGGGCCGACCTGTATCGGAGTTCTGTTGAGCGGGCAGGGTGTCTCACCCTATCTCTCCATCTCCTTTTATACCCTCGCGGCTGGTTCGCTGCTCTACGTCATTCTCTCGCTCACCACGATCTCTTATACCGCGACTCGCCGTCTGCAGGCCGCGTTGGGCATATGGGTCGGCATCAGCCTGATGTACGTGACGGCCATGTTGCTCACACTCCTGGGAGGGGTGCGGAGTTAGGGGTTTCATTGGTCTTTTTTGAAAATTGCCAGCCATCCACCGTGCCCCGGTCATGCTCTTGTGTGATAGTCTCTCCGACTGATGATGACGCGCGCGCACCATAATGTCGGCCTGGCCGTGATCGCGGTGTTCAAACTAGTGAAGGGGCTGCTGTTGCTCCTTGTGGGGTTGGGCCTCCTCAACCTGGTGCATGCTGAGATTGCCACCCTGTTCTCCCTTCTGATTGAGGCGCTTCATCTGAATGCCGATTCTCGCCTCATTCACGCGCTGGTTCTGAAGGTGGATGCGCTGCAACCGCATAGTGTGTTGGTGGCGGGGATCGTCAGTCTGGGCTATGCGGGGATGTTGTTGGTGGAAGGTATCGGGCTGTGGCTGGAGTTCAGCTGGGCTGCGTATCTGACGGTGGTCTCGACGAGCTTGCTGCTGCCGTTCGAACTCTACGAAGTGATTGAGCAGGTGTCGATGCTCCGGGTCGGCGTCCTGCTGGTGAACCTTGCCATCCTGTTCTACCTCGTCAGCCAATTGAAACATCATGCGTTGCGCGCACGGGCGCATTCCACAACACAAGCCTCTGCCGCGTAATCGGCGCAGGGATTTGCCGGGTCTTCAGTCTCTGCCGCGCCAGCCACTCATCACGTTCGTGCCTGTCTTTCGTTCGCTCGCGCCTTCCAGATCCTGAGAATTCACTTGGGGACCTATTATGGGATCGAGTACACTGGCCTTCCGTCACAGCCTGCTCGGGCTTTCGTATTTGTGGCAGGGCAGCCCCTGGAAGATTTAGCAGTGAGGACTATTGACCATGGCACTATCTATCCAACTGACGGCTCTGCGGGACATGTTACAGGCTGAGACTGGCCAGGCGGTGTTCATCGGCCGCCCGGATAACCATGTGATGGGTCTGTACCTCTGGCCTTGGAAGCTGGACGTGCAAGCGAATCTTCGTACGATGCCCCCCGTTCCTCAGCGGGAGTTTTTGAAGGCCAAGAAACCTGAACTCCCGCTACGGATTCGTGTGCTCGTGCTCCCCATGACGGCATCGGGAATTGAGAGCTGTGATGCTCTGGCTGCGGCACTCAGGGCTATCAATGACCACCCGGTTCTTGTCGCAGCCGACATACGTGGGCAGGTGCGCATTGATGCCATGCCAGCCGAAGAACTTGCGGCCTTGTTCACTGCCGCCGCGATGCCCCTGACATTGTGTCTCGCCTGCACGCTCGAAATCACCGCCTCATAACCTGTCGCGTCTCACGCGTGATGTTTTTAGGCTGAGAGCCCCCTCCAAAGGTAGGATATCGCTCACTCTCTGTGCCTCGGTACAATCCGCCATCACGGAGGGTCTGATGGCGCCACCTCATTATTCCAGGACCTATCATCGATTCCCGCTCCATTTTCCTGTCATTTTCGGCGGAGCCCCATTCGTCGCCGAAGGCATCCTGACCAACTTGTCGCTGATGGGGTGCTCGGTCATGTCCGATCGAGAGGTCCTCTGCGGCAGTGATGTCCGTGTGAGTGTCCTGCTTCCCAACCATCCGCAGGCTCTGTCCGTTGAGCTTGGTAAGATCAAATGGGTTAAGGGGTATGAGTTCGGGGTGGAATTTATTCGCCTGCCCCTGGAGGCCCGCCAACGTCTCAACAGCACGCTTCGAGTCGAGCTCATCCAATTCCTGAAGACCCGTTCAGGAAAGAGCGAATTCCAGGAGCTCCTCCATCCGAACGTCTAGCTGGGATACTCCCGTCGTTTTGTCCGCGATTCCTGGCGGACAGTGATTAGAGAAGATTCGCAGGAGTGTATTTTTCTGGTCCAAACGATCCTTCCATCCTCTCCCGTCTCTATCAGATTCCTTGCTCGCACGATACGGACCTATGCCGTTTCGAGCTGAGCCGTCTTTCACCGATTCGCATACCAGTCAACAGCGCCAGAGGTTGTAGGAGCGCGATCGGTTCTTCGCGATGCTGATTAACTTGATCGTATTTTTCCCCCTTCGCCTGGAATCATGTGATCTGGTTAGTCTGGTTCATCTTGTTTGGTGAATCGCGCCAGAGTAATTAGGCAAACGAGATAGAGCAGAGACACCATTCTGCTCTCGTGCGTCGCGTGAGAGGGTCTAGGCACGGTGACTTTCTGAAAGTCGGAAGTTATACTCAGCGGCGTAGGCTGGTGTCGGTGGGATGGAGGGGATGGCGATGAAGACGGTGTCTGGAATATTGTATGGGATTGTGGGCATTTGGTTGCTTGCCATGCCCGTTGTCGTTGCTGCTGGCGCGTCAGAGAAGCCGGTGACAGGCGATACGGTGATCCGTGAAGCGAAGGAAGCGGTGACGGCCACCAAGGACTACACAATTCAGCAGAAAGATGCGTTTCAACGCAAGGTGCAAACGGAGCTGAATGAGATGCAGGTGCGTATCACGCAATTGCGTGGACAGGTCGAGCATGCGTCGGCGTCGGCTAGAGCGGATATCCAGAAGTCGATTGAGGAATTAGAGAAGAAGAAAGAACTGGCCAGTAAGAAAGCGCAGGAGATTCATTCCGCCACGGCGTCGTCCTGGGAGCAGGTGCAGTCGAAGGCGGTGGCTGCGATGGACGATCTTCGAGAGTCGCTCAACCAGACCCTGTCACATTTTTCGTCACGGTAGATCCATGAAATATGCTCTCTATCCAGGTTGTGCGGCCCAAGGGGCGACCCCTGAGCTCTATCAATCGACGCGAGCCATCATCGGCCGATTGGGGATCGAGGTCGTCGAGCTCTCTGCTGCGGCCTGCTGCGGCGCCGGGGTGGTGACGGAAGTGCATCCCGATATGGCTCTGGCGATCAACGCCAGGACCTTTGCGCAAGCCGAACAGCTTGGCCTGGACGTCATGACGATCTGCGGCACCTGCCAAGGGGTGATGAGCGCTGCCAATCGGCGGTTGAAGACAGAGGCGGGGACGCTGGATCGTATCAACGCGCTTCTGGCGCCGGAAGGACTGGCCTATCACGGCCGGGTCCAGGTGAAGCATCTCCTCTGGATTGTGGTGCGAGACATCGGGCTCACTCGCCTGGGAGCCCTCGTCTCCACGCCGATGCACGACTTCCGCATCGCCCCGTTTTATGGTTGCTACATTCTGCGTCCGTCATGGGATCTGGGGTTCGACGATCCTGAGAATCCGCAATCCCTTGAGCGGCTCATCACGGCTGTCGGTGGTGAGCCAGTGCCCTATGCCGGGAGAACCAAATGTTGCGGATTTCCCATCATCCTCGAAAAGGAAGCCATTGCCGTGGCCATGGCAGGGACGCACATGAAAGAAGCCAAGGAGCAGGGAGCCGATTTTATGGTGACGCCCTGTCCCCTCTGCCACATGAGTCTGGATATTTATCAGGACCGGGCTGGTCGTGCGGTGAATACCGAACTCAACTTACCGATCTTGCATCTGCCGCAGTTACTGGGTTTGGCGATGGGAATTTTGCCCAAGGACTTGGGTCTCGCGCATCATTTGATCTCGGTCGATTCTATTCTGGTGGCGCATGAGCGCCGCCAAGCGCATCCGTAACCGCTCTGAAGGAGTTGTCGCATGAATGTGGTGAATCTGTCAGACTATCAGCAGTTTAGCAGTGAGAAGATGAAGAAGAACAACATGTTTGAGACACCACGATTCTTCTGCGACATCTACTGCTTCGAGCCGGGGCAGGAACAGAAGGGGCATATTCACGGCGAGCAGGATAAGGTCTATCTCGTGCTTGAGGGCCAGGGCACCTTTCAGGTCGGGTCAGAGAAACAGGTGCTCAGCTCAGGGCAGGGGACGATGGCGCCGGCCGGGGAAGAGCATGGGGTGAAGAATCACACGGACCAGCGTCTCAAAGTCTTAGTGTTCGTGTCGCCGAATCCTTCGTGAGCGCCCGTTACTCGTCTGCGATTTTCTTGAGCCGCCGATCCAGCGCAAATCTCGTGAGGCCGAGATATCTGGCGGCGGTTGTCTTATTGTAGTCCGACAACCGAAGCACTTCCTGAATGATCGCCTGCTCGATATCGGCCAGGGATTGTTTCCCCAGTTTCGATTCGAGCCGGAGCATGCGCTCTTCTCCCTCCACGATGGTCACCGCGACAGATTCCGGTCTCTGCCGCAGTTCGGCAGGAAGGTTGTCCACGGACAGCATCGTGCCATGGCAGAAGATCATGGCCCGTTCGATGATATTGTGCAGCTCACGAATGTTTCCTGGATAGACATATTCCCGCAACAGCGTCATGGCATCCGGCTCGATGTCGACGACGTCTTTCCCGAACTCCTTGCCGTATCGGATGACCGCTCTTCGGCAGAGGGGCTCGATGTCCTCGACTCGCTTCCGCAACGGAGGCAGTTCGAAGGAGACCACGTTGAGCCGGAAATAGAGATCTTCCCGAAAGCGCCCTTCGGCCACCGCTTTTTTGAGGTCTCGATTTGTGGCGGCGATGAGCCGAAAATCCACCCCGATATCGTCCGTTCCCCCAAGCCGCCGAATGGTACGCTCTTGAATCACCCGTAACAGCTTGGCCTGCATGGTCAGATCCAAGTCGCCGATTTCGTCGAGGAACAAGCTTCCGCCTTCCGCCTTTTCGAGCAGCCCGATCTTTCTCTGGACCGCCCCGGTGAAGGCTCCTCGCTCAAAACCGAACAGTTCACTCTCAAACAGCTCTCGCGGGAGGGCGGTGCAGTTCACGCCGATAAAGGGGCCCGATGCCCTGGCTCCGTTGTGATGGAGGACCCGCGCAAGATACTCCTTGCCGGTTCCTGTTTCTCCCAGGAGCAGCACCGACGACTTCGGATTCGAGGCCACATCCCGAACTTGGGACAATACGTTCTGCATAACCGAACTCTGTACGTCCAGGCTGGCGAACGCATATTGGCTGTCGTGATGCTCTGTCTCGACAGCCAGACGACGGCGCAGGCTTAAGAGGTCGATGGCGCGATCGAGCACCGGTTCCATCGCATCCAGATCGACAGTTTTGATGAGGAAGTCATAGGCCCCGAGTTTCATGGCATCGACGGCATCTTGAACGGTGCCATAGGCCGTGAGCAAGATGACCAGGCTATGAGGGGCCAGCGGACGGAGTTTCCTGAGGGTCTCCAGTCCGCTGAGGCCAGGCATCTTGAGGTCGAGAAGGATCAGATCGGGAATCTCTTGAGGCAGGGCAGCCAAGAGTGCGTCGCCGGACTCAAATCCGACGACCCGATGGTGTTTTCGAGTCAGGCGCTTGATGATCGCGTTGCGGATGGCCGGTTCATCGTCGGTTACGAAGATGGTTAGTTGCATGCGTTATCCCTCGACGAATTGGAATTCCTGGCGGAGCGGGAGCCAGATTCTGACGCTTGTCCCTTTCCCGACTTCACTGGTGATCTGGATGTCGCCCCCATGGCTCTCGATGATATTGCGGCAGATCGCCAGTCCCAATCCCGTTCCCTGCCGTTTCCCGCTCGTAAAGAACGGCTCGAACACGTGCGCGAGCGCGTTATCGGGAATTCCAACTCCATGGTCCGTGACCTTCACCACCATGCCTGCCGTTTGGCCGCGGGGGAGTTCGAAGGCGGTCACGTCAATAGCGGCTCCCTCATGAGAGGCGTCGATGGCGTTTTGGACCACGTTCAAGAGCACCTGTTTGATTTGGTCTTGATCGGCATGGAGCCTGGTCAGCGTGGGAGAAATGGAACGTGTGATCGTCAGGTGTTTTGCGGTGACGGTCGAATCGAGCAACTTGACGACGTCGTCGATCAGATCGTTGAGAGGACAGAGCACCGGAGCGAGTTCCCGTGGGCGAGCATAATCGATGATCTGATTGACAATGCGATCCAGCCGTTTCGTTTCTTTCAATATCATTTCCAAATCGGTATGCCGCGGGTCCGACTTGTCGAATTCGTCCAGGAGGAGAAACGCATTGGACCCGATCCCCACGAGCGGGTTCCTGATTTCATGGGCAATTCCGGCCGCGACCTGGCCGAGCGTCGCCAGCCGTTCTGATCGACTGAGGCGTGTCTGCATCTGATCCAGGGCCGTGATGTCGATATTGAAGCCGATATAGAGGGGTTGTTGAGTGAGCCCTTGCTCGAGGGGAATCCGGCGGCTCAATACCTTCCGCACCGAACCGTTCACATGAAGAAAACGAAACACGGTTTCATACGGTTGGACGTTCGCCACTGCGTGCGCGAATTCGGACAACACACGGTCTCGATCTCCCGGGTGGATCCACTGGCGAAATGTGTCCGGATCGGTCACGTGATCCGGATCGAGTCCCGCAAGCGCTTGGTTGTAGCGGTTGCTGAACGTAATCTCCGTTCCCCTGGTCGTGAAAATGCCGAAGGGGGCGTTGTCGACCAGTCCGCGATACTTCGATTCCGAGGCGGATAGATTGTCATTCAGCACACGGAGGGCTGCTTCAGAATGCTCGACCTGTTCGAGGTGGCTTTGAATCTGAACGCCTAGCCGGTGCATGACTCTCGTGAGATAGCCGATTTCGTCTTTTCGTTCGAGCAACGGGATGTGTGAAAAAGAGCCCGTCGGCGAGGATCCAACCGCTTTGGCCAAGCCGACCAACGGACCGGCGATCGAGCGGGCGATGAGATACAACGCCAAGGCCATCAGTCCCAGGGTGAGAATCCCTCCGACTAATATGACGGTGAGAGTCGCTGTCCGATCTTGACTCAGTTGGCCCAGTCTCGTTTCGACTCGTTTCTGTTCCTGCTGGTCGAACGTCACCATCAACTCTCGAATCCTGACCATGATCGTCCGTCCGCGTCCTTCTTCGATGTATTGGAGCGCCCTCTCCGGGTGCCCTTTCTTGGCTGCTTCGATGAGGTCCACTTTCTCAATAATGAGCTGCTTCACGAGGGCCTGAACCTCTAGAAATTGTGAGCGGTGGGGCACCTCATCGGAGACCATCCTGGTGAGTTCCTCCCCCACGGAGAAAATGCCTTCTTGCGCGGTGCGAAAGGGACGAAGATAGGGGGTCTGGAGCGTCAACACGTATCCGCGAAAACTTGTTTCGAGATCGACGATGAGCCGCATGTACTGGGCGGCTGATTTCTGCGTCAGGTATAAACGGTTGAGCTGCTCTTCATCCCGTTCAACCGTTTGGACACTGTGATACGTGACGACGCTGAGCAACATGAGGGCGGTCAGCGGGATCACTGACACCAGCAGCAGCTTCCGTTCGATCGGAAGATTATTAAACAGGCGAGTCAGATACTCCCGCATAGGCGCTCCAAGATGGTCTGAGTATCCTAAGTTCCAGTCGTGGGATTGTCAAAACGAGGAACGTTCGCGTCGCCGCGATCGATTGCTTGACGATCCTGTATTCGTGCAGCCGCTCGTCGAAACGAAGGCGACGCGGTACAGCAATCGGCTGCCCGAACCGTCAGGAGTATACATTGTCTTGTGCGATCGTCACGGGTGCAGGGAGGTCCCGTAATTCCGAAGGAAGATCGCCCGCCGTTAAGATAGTTCCCTTGCACAAGATCACCGCCCGTTCGATGACATTGTGTAACTCGCGCACATTGCCTGGAAAGGAATATCGTTCCAGAACGGCGATGGCCGTGGAGTCAATCTCCTTCACGTCCTTGTTCAGCTCCATCCCATATTTCACCATAAATTGTTTACTCAATGGGGCGATGTCCTCACTGCGGCTCCGGAGCGGGGGCACGTGCCATGCCATGATATTGAGACGAAGGTAGAGGTCTTCTCGAAAGCGTTGTGCCGCGATCTCCTGCTTGAGGTCACGGTTCGACGCGGCCATGACACGAAAGTCTCTTCTGATGTCTTCGGTTCCTCCGACGCGACGGAAGGATCGGTCCTCCAGAACCCTCAAGAGCTTTCCCTGCATCACCCCATCGAGATCGCCAACTTCGTCGAAAAATACGGTGCCGGATTCTGCCTGTTCCAGCAGGCCGAGTTTGCGCTGCTCGGCTCCCGGGAAGCTTCCACGTTCGTACCCAAAGAGTTCACGCTCAAAGAGGTCTGGCGAAAGTGCGGTGCAGTTGATTCTCACAAATGGGCCAGCGGCGCGCGCACTATTATGGTGAATCACCCGAGCCAGAAATTCTTTTCCCGTTCCGGTTTCCCCCGTCAGGAGGACGGTCGTCATCTGATTCTGTGCCGCTTCGGTCACCTGTGCGAGAAGTTGTTTCATGGATGGGCTGTTCGCGACGAGTTCTGACAGGCCGTAGTGACCGGCATCATGCTCGGTCGCAAACGCGACCCGTCGGCGCAAGAGGAGATACTCCAAGGCCCGGTCGACGACTGGCTCCACGCCTCCGAGGTCCACGGTCTTGATCAGGAAATCGTAGGCTCCCAGCTTCATGGCTTCGACTGCATCTTCGACTGTTCCATAGGCGGTGAGAATGATCACCGCCGTATCTCGCGCTTTCGTGCGAAGTGCTTCCAGGGTTTCGATCCCTGTCATTCCTGGCATTTTGAGGTCGAGAAGGATCAGATCCGGGACGTCGTGTTCGACGGCGGCGAGCAGCTCATCCCCGGACTGGAAGGCCCTGACTCGATGCTGGCGTCTGGACAGTCGCTTCACAATTGCATTGCGAAGCGCTGGCTCATCATCTGTGACGAAGATACTGGCTTGCATGGACAAACTCCTTTAGTAACCTGGACCGTGTGGACTGATACTCAGATGGCTAGGGGTGCCTGGAGCTGCCGTTGAGATAGAGTATCCCATGAAGTTGTCATCTCCATGTGCCCAAGGCTAGAGAGGGTCATGCCGTACCCTCTCATGCGAAGGCCATGAGGTTGCGGGGAGGATTGACGCGATAGGCCAGCACATGGTCTGAAAATGCGCGAAAATGGTCCACTCCTACGATGGCGCAGGTATGGCCGGCCTCGATACATTGATCCTGGAAATGGTGCAAATACTCCATCGAGGTATGGTCGATCACCTGTCCTGCCAAGATGATCAAGAAGTTGGCTTTGGAATTCGGCGGAACGACGAGCGTTTCGTGAAGCGCTTTATCGAGTTTCATCAGATTCATGCAGGTGACTGACGACAGGTAGATCTTGTAGGGGTTCTTCATTTCTCCAACCGTACCCCGTATTGCGCTGGTTGCAACGGTCATCACGCTGTAGCGTTCGCGAGAGCCGCGGCCGTCTCCGATTCGAATCACGGGATTGCTGAACAATTCGGTGAGCGCAGCCGGTAGCAGCCTGGCAGCCCGCCTGAAGGGCGACTCTCCGGACGGAGCTTCCTGGGCTGAAGCCCGTACCAGATCGATACAGAGCACGATGACCTTTGTCAGTGTGCCAAGGGCCACTCCTTCCAGCAGATCGGAGGTGTACAGGGTGACCACGACGGTGACCATCGCGATCAATAGCTGTTCCTTGCCGATCGCGAGCATCTTTTGGAAAACCCTGGGTGCGCAGAGTTGCCATCCGATCCAGATGAGCAACGCCGCCAGGACAGAGAGTGGAGTCAGATTGATGAGCCTTGTCCCGAACCACAAGAGGAGCGCGAGGGAGCAGGCATAGTAAAAGTTGGCCCAGAGGGTCCGTCCTCCGGCCATGATATTGGTCGTGCTTTTCACTCCGCCGGGAATAATCGTCAAGCCACCGGCCAGGCTGGAGAGGATGTTCGAGATACCCATGGCCCGCAGGGTCACGTTGGGATCAGATTTTCGATGGAACGGGTCGATTTTATCGACCGCCGCGATCGTGGCCAGCGACTCCGTGCCATCGATGAGGGTCAGCGTGACAATCGTGACCAGGAACGCCATCCACAAGTCTTGATTCTGCCAGGCTTCAGAAAAATGGGGAAAGTGGATGCCATGTTGGAAAATATCGAGGGGTATATGGACCAAGTATTCCTGCGGGAGCTGCAGAAGCCAACTGGCGATGCCGCCCAGACTGACAACCAAGAGGGGCGCGGGGATGAGTGTGGCCCACCGTTCTGTTCTGCTGGAAAGAAAAAAGAGGAGCGCCAGCGCAAGCCCTCCGACGAGGAAGATCTCCGGATTCATCTTCTGGATATCGTGCGGAATCGCCAGGATGGCTGCAGGAATGGATTTGACGGGTGGCAACTGGTCTCCTAGGAGCTGCGGGATTTGTTTGATAATGATCAGTATGCCGATGGCGCTCAACATGCCTTCGACCACCGAGATGGGGAAATACAGGGCGAAGCTCCCGGCGCGAAGGAGGCTCAGCAGCACCTGGACGACGCCGGTCAGACAAATCGCTACCAGCAGCAGCGGATATCCCACCGCTAAGTCACCATGGCCGAGCGCAATCATGCCGGCCAACAACGCCGGCGCAAGACCGGCGGCTGGTCCGCTGATGGTCACATAGGCTCCGCCGAGAAATGGAAAGACCAGCCCGGCGATGATGGCCGAGATGACGCCGGTGATGGGTGGGGCACCGGAGGCCACCGCGATACCCAGCGAGAGGGGAAGCCCGATGAGTGCGACCTGCAACCCTGCTAACAGGTCGTAGCGCCAATGTTTCAGGCCACGTATTCCGTTCCGGGGTTTCTCCATCGTCGGAGTCATCGGTTCATGAGACGACATACGATTTCTCCTGAGTATTCGCGTTCCCAGCGATCCCGTACAACGGCAGACGCCTCAAAATTTTCAGGGGTACAGGTTGGATCAGGGGGCGTTCTCGTTGCTGTCTCCGGTGAGTACTAGTGCATATGTTCGAATCCTGGCGCTTCTCTATCTGCCATTGATTGTCATGATTGCCCGGTCCGGAAGATCCGAGGAGAAGAGCCAGCCGACGAGTAAGATGGCAACCGTGAGCAGGACGACGACGACCGTCACTTTGACCGTGCTGACCAACAGATCGGCGCTCTCTGCGAGGACTGTCCGCAATAACGGCGGCATCGTCATCTCCCCTGTGTTGTGGTTCCAGTGGCTGTCCGTATTGCTAGAGTGAGCCTTATTGCCCGATGCTTCTAAGCACAACTGATGCCTCCGGAGGTATGTCGTTCGAGGCAATCCCACAGAGGGGTAATAACGGAAACATCCTGACAATACGAACGGTTAAAAGGCCTGACGCGAAGCTGGGTAGATGAGGAGAGAGGGTGCGGACATGGATGAGCGATATCGAACAGGGCGCAAGGTGCGATATCGCTCGTCATGGCAGATAGGAACGGGTTCCGGATTAGGCTACAGCGTGGCTTGTGAAGAAGGAAGAGGCCTGTCGGGCTGGCTCAGTCTTTGTCTGAGCCAGCCCGTACTTCCTGGAGTGCCTTGAGTATGGTCGCAGGACGCGGGGGGCAGCCTGGAATGCGGAGGTCCACAGGGATATGTTTCTCGACAGGGCCAGTCACGGCATAGCTCCCCTTGAAGACGCCGCAGTTGATGGCACAGTCGCCGAGGGCAATGACAATCTTTGGATCCGGCGTTTGTTGATACACGTCTTTCAAGGCTCGTTCCATGTTGACAGTGACCGGTCCCGTTACGACTAAGGCGTCCGCATGGCGTGGTGAGGCGGCGATGTGTATGCCGAACCGTTCGATGTCGTAGACCGGGTTCGCCAGCGCATTCATTTCCATCTCGCAGGCATTGCACGAGCCGGTATCCACGGCGCGAAATGCCAGAGAGGAACGGAACGGCCTGGCTTTGTCTTTTGCCTCAGATGTCGATCTTTCCTCCAGCGGCGCGCTTGCGGGATGCTGGCCTGTCACGACTCCGGTTTTGAGGCTCTTTTTAAGGATACGGAACATGGGTCCTCCTTCCACAGCAGGCACGAGGTTAGGGGCGAGAGGCTAGAGGCAGTCCGTCCCTACCTCTAGCCCAGTGCCCCTTGCCTCTTGCCTGCTTCTACAAATCATTTCCCGCATACGACAGACTAAAGCTCTTGTTGATGAGCGGGAAGTCCGGAATGATATTCCCGAGCACGGCCTGTTGGATTGCGGGCCAGTTCGCGAACGAGGGGTCACGGACTTTACAGCGATGAATGGTTCCGTTCTCCCCCGCCATCACCATGTACAGAATTTCACCGCGCCAGCCTTCAACGGCTGACAAGGCCCATTCACCGGTTTGTGCCACGCGACTGGGTTCGACGGCGACCGGCCCCTGCGGAATCTTCAGGCGAACCTCTCTGACCAGCCGCATGGACTCGTGGATCTCATCCATGCGAACACGCATCCGCGCTCGCACATCGCCATAGCGATAGTTCACCACCTTGACGGGAAGTTCGTCGTAGGCGGCAAAGGGCCGATCGCGCCGGAGGTCTTGATCGAGGCCCGAGGCCCGTCCGACGACTCCCACTACCGCATGATCCCAGGCCGTGCGTTCGGTCAGGACACCGGTGGTCTCCAGACGGTCTATCAGGGAGGCGTTGTGGGCGATGATCGATTCCAGTTCCGAGAAGTCCTGTTCGATGCGGTCCATTTCACTGACAATCTCGGCCAATTGTGCCGCCGTGAGATCGATGGCGACTCCACCCACTCTGGTGACTCCACGGAGAAATCGCGAGCCGGTCAGCCGGTCGTTGAGCTGCATGATCTGCTCTTTCATCCGGCTGCAATGGGCATAGGGCAGGGCATAGGCGGTATCGTTACAGATTGCGCCCACGTCGCCGAGATGGTTGTGGAGTCGCTCCAGTTCGAGAAACAGGCTTCGCAGGTATCGTCCACGGCGTGGCACCTCGAGATGGAGCAGCGATTCGACCGCCTGGCAGTAGGCGAGGCTATGGCCGATCGTCGTATCGCCGGATACTCGTTCGGCTAAGGGAACTGCTGCGGTCAATGTTTGTTGCTCAAACAGCTTTTCGACGCCGCGATGTTTCCAGAAGTGATGTAGCTCGAGTTGCATGATGGGCTCACCAGCTACAGAAAATCGAAAATGACCCGGCTCGATGATCCCTGCATGGATTGGTCCCACCGGTACTTCAAAGACCCCTTCCCCCTCAATGCGGCGGAAGTGATGTTCGCCTTGCTGCCGACCCAATACGTGGTCCCATGGGAAGTCTTTTTTGAGCGGGTGGGTGCCTTTGGGCCAATGTTCATGCCGAACCAAACGTCGCAAGTCCGGATGCCCCTGTGGAATCAATCCGAACATGTCGCGAATCTCTCGCTCGTACCACTGTGCGGCATGAATGTGCGGCGTGATGGAGGGGAATAACCGATCGGTTTTCGCAAGTTCAGTGGATAACAGCACCCAGCGGTGGGAGGGCTCCAGGGTGAACAGGTAGTGCAATCCATAGGTGTTGCACGCGGGGCGATTGTCGACAGCCCATAAGAGCGTGAGCTTGCCATGTAAGCTCGGTTGGGTATGGAGGTAACGGGTGATCGCCGGGAGGAGATCCTTGGAGACAAGAAAATGAGAGCATTCCCTCTGAACCTCGTCCTTTTGTACGATGGACGGGAACGCGGCTTTGAGTACTTCGTCGCAGGACCTCGACTCTGCCATGGTAGTCATCCCCCTAGTGAACCAGGATTATTCGCGTCGCCTCTTCCAATAGTTGCCGGATGGGCTGAGGGAGGAAGAAGCCGAATCCCACCAACGCCGCAGCGAGCACGATGATCGGCAGATGGCCTAAGGTCCAGGCTTCTCCCCGGACGATTCCCTCCGGCGGGGTGCCCCAGACCATACTGGTGATGCGATAGAGCAAGCCACTGAATGCAAGTACGGAGCAGAGCAGAAACAGTCCCGTGAGGCTCAGGCTGGTGAATTGGTTCGAGAAGGCAACGGTCACCATCCCGCCGCTGTTGCTCAACCATTGTCCCGGAACCCCTTGCGCTGCCAGGGCCGTGACGATTTGCACTTCGCTGGCAAATGAGGCAAAGGGAGGAAGGGCCGATAAGGCCAGTCCCGCGATCATCAAGGCCATGGCTGTCCAGGGCTGCGCAAGGGCCAGCCCCTGCACCTGACCGATCTCCACCGTGTGAAAGCGACGGTGAATGTTGCCCGCGGCAAAAAACGCC
This sequence comes from Nitrospirota bacterium, assembly GCA_030645475.1. Taxonomy (NCBI): domain Bacteria; kingdom Pseudomonadati; phylum Nitrospirota; species Nitrospirota bacterium. The sequence continues at coordinate 5,882 of JAUSMA010000012.1, read as the reverse complement.
ATCGACTTGGCAAACGCGTGATTCAGTAAATGAAACAGTCCACCGAAGGCTCCCAGCGGACCCCCGACCCCGAAGCCGATCATGGCGATCCCCATATGCTCGATGCTGGAGTAGGCGAACAGCCGTTTATAGTTGTGCTGAATGAGGATGAAAAACGCGGCCGTCACAAACGAGGCAAACCCGAGCAAGGCCAGCAGTCCGCCGGTGAAGGCAGGGGAGACGGCGTGGTCGACAATCATCTTCATGCGGAGAATGGCATAGACCGCGACAATTTCGAGCACACCAGCCAGCATCGCTGCCACCGGAGCCGGCGCCTCGGTATAGGCTTCCGGCAGCCAGCTATGCATGGGCACGAGTCCCACCTTGGTGCCATAGCCCACGAGGATGAAAATGAAGGCCAACTTCAACACATGCGGATTCAACTGGTCGGCCACAGGCAGCAACTGCGTCACGTTCAACGCCTCGCTGACGTCCCCCAGCACATGCAGCGAGGAATAATAGGTGAGCACCACGCCGAAGAGTGCGAGGGAAATCCCGACCGAACAGAGGATGAGATACTTCCATCCGGCTTCCAAGGACTCTCGCCGCCGCCAGAAGGCAATCAGGAAGGTTGTGGCGAGCGTCGTGGCCTCGATGGCGACCCATTGCACTCCGACACTGTTCGCGACGGTCGCAATGACCATCGCCAGCAGGAACATGTGAAAGAGGAAAAAAAAGAGGTTGAGCCTTGTGGGTGCGATCACTCCTCGCGCCACCTGGTCGTCCATGTAGGAACGCATGTAGAACGAACAGGCCAGTCCGACCGCCCCGATGATGAAGAGAATGAACACCGACAAGGCGTCGAGATAGACTAATTGTCCCAGCGCGGTGAACGGACCATCCTTCAATACGGTCCTGGTGATCATAACTTCCGCCCCCACGAGCAAACTCATACTCGTGAGGTTGATCGCGTGAAGCAGTGCGGACCGATGCACGATCAGGCTCAGCCCTCCCGCGAGGAGTGGCGCGATCAACAAGACAAGTATTGCGATCATTGTCATGAACTCTTCACTTATTCTTTCAGGGTCGTGAGGTGGTTGGTATCGACATTGTCGAACGCGTCTTGCAAACGATTCGTATAGATTCCCGCAATCAACGCCGCGATGAGCACGTCGAAGAACACTCCCAGTTCAACGATTAAGGGCATCCCGTAGGTGGCGGCGGTGGCTCCTAAAAATAAGCCGTTCTCCATGACCAGAAAGCCCACCAGCTGCGTGACAGCCTTTTGCCTTGCAATCATCGTGAAAAATCCGATGAGCACGATGGCCAGGGCGATGGCTAGAGAGTCGCGCGTGAGCAGAAAGCCCAGCGGAATGATGGGCTGCGTGATGAAGAAGGCCAGCATCACCAGCGCGCCGCAGATCAGCAGGCCGGCCGGTACGTTGACGTTCATCACCAGTTCTCGCTTGACGTTCAGACGCTCGATGACTTTCTTGAGCACCCTCGGGATGATGACCACTTTAATCACGCCGGTCAGCGCCGCTGCGATGTAGATATGATGGTTTCCGGTCAAGAAGGCTACCAGCGCTGCCGTCAGGACGAGAAAGGCCGATTGCAGCGCGAAGAGGTCAACGCAGGCGGAGAGCCGCCGCTGCGCCACGATGGCGAAACAGGTGAGTAAGAGTAGCGCCGAACACAAGTCAACGAGCTGCGACCCAATGTGTGGAGAAATCTGCATCGGCTCAGCTCCGAAGAATGTAAAAGAACAACAGTCCGAGGAGCGCCAGGATAAAGGCGACGCCCAGGAGATCCGTCACGCGGAATAACCGCAATTTTGAGAACATACATTCGATGACCCCGATCAGCACCGCAAGCCCTGCAATCTTCACCAGGTAGACCACGAGCCCGATCGCCAATGCGGTCGGCGCCAGCGTAGTCGCAATGCCCCAGGGCGCGAAGACGTTGGCGATCAGCGAGAGAAACACGGCCAACTTCAGGCCGGCCGCCCATTCGATTAAGGCGAGATAGCGGCCCGAGTATTCCAGGATCATCGCCTCATGGATCATGGTCAGTTCCAGATGCGTGGCAGGATTATCGACCGGCACCCGCCCGGTCTCTGCGAGCGCCACGATGAACAGGGCTGCCAGCGCCATCAGATGCGGGGACGGGTCTGTCACGATGCCTTCCAGCAACGCGGTCTTGTGGACAATGGTGCTGAGATTGGTGGAGCCGGCGGTCAGCGCGATGGCAAAGATGGAGAGGATCATGGCCGGTTCTGTCAGCGACGCGACGATCGCTTCACGGCTGCTGCCCATTCCGCCGAACGCGGATCCGGCATCGAGTCCTGCGAGGATCAGAAAAAATGTTCCCAGTGCCAGGAGATACACGAGCGCGATGATGTTCCCCGAAAAGTTTAACGGTGTCTGTGAGATGAACGTGGGGACCAGCAGACCCGCAGAGAGCGTGGAGGCGAACAGAATGTACGGCGTCGCAGGGAAGATCCAGGAGGTCGTCGTCGAAATCACCGGCTGCTTGCGGAAGAGTTTGGCGATGTCGGCATAGGGCTGGAAGATACTGGCGCCCCGGCGGCATTGGAATCTCGCCTTCACCTTTCGGATGAGCCCTACAAGGAAGGGCGAGACCGCGAGCAGGACGATGACCTGTGCCGTGACGAGCATCAGGGATTGAATGATTGAGGGCATCCTACTCGCTACTCCTAGACCGCGAACAACAGCAACATGACCAGCGTCACGAATATATAGGTTAAGTACAGATGCAGGCTGCCGGCCTGAAGAATACGCAGGCGGTCGGCGATTCTCATAAAGACATGGACCACCGGATCGTAGAGATATTTTTCGAAGACCGGCTCGATGTGAAACTCAAAGTGGCGTCGTTTGGCGAAGTAGCGGGACTCTTCCAGAAACTCGGTCTCAAGTTTGATCGTCGGCTGATAGAAGGTGCTGAAGACTCGCTTAATCGGTTGGACAAATCCCGTAGCGGTGTACTCCATCCGTGGGGACAGATTGATCCCGCAGCCCCAGGTTTTGTATGAGCGTGTCATCAGGCGGCCACCGAAGAGGAAGGCCAAGAAGAGGCCAAGGAGGCCGCCTAGGATCAGCATGGCCGCCAACATGGGCGGTGAGATACTGGAGAACTGCACGTTCCCGGGCGCCACGGCCCAGCCATCGAGTGCGAGCACCTTGTCGGTGATCGACACGCCGGTCAGCGGGGCGGTAATCCGGTCGAGGAGCGGCACGACGATCATGGGGGCGAGACCAAGTCCGACACACAGCAGGGCCAGGATGCCCATCCCGATCCGCATGGCGACCGGGACCTCTTCGGCATGGCGTGCATGGGCACTTCGTGGGAGAGCCAAGAAGGAAATGCCGAAGGCCTTGGCAAAGCAGGCCAGCGCTAAGACGCCGGTCAAGGCCAGCAGGGCTGCGGCGATCGGCAGCATCAACTTGAGGAATAGAGCCGGGAGTTGAAAGCTCAGAAAGAGTGTTTGGAACACCAGCCATTCGCTCACGAATCCATTGGTCGGGGGGAGGGCCGAGATCGACACGGCGCCGATGAGAAAGAACAGACCGGTCCAGGGCATGCGACGCAGCAGTCCGCCGTACTCTTCCATATTGCGCGTATGGGTGGCGTAGAGGAGAGAGCCTGCTCCCAGGAAGAGTAAGGCCTTGAACATGGCATGGTTGATCGTGTGGTAGAGCCCGGCCAACAGGCCCAGCGCAGCAAATTCATTGAGCCCGTAGGTGTGAAAGATCATGCCGGCGCCGATGCCGAGCAAAATGATGCCGATGTTTTCCACGCTATGAAACGCCAGGAGACGCTTGAGGTCATGTTCCATCAGCGCATACATCACCCCCAGTATGGCCGAGAGGGTCCCGGCGAGCAGCACCACGAAACCCCACCACCAGGGGAATTGTCCCCCAAGGAAATCGAAGTAGACCCGGATGAGTGCATAGATTGCCGTCTTGATCATGACGCCGGACATGAGGGCCGAGATATGCGACGGCGCGGCCGGATGGGCGTAGGGCAACCAGACATGCAGCGGGACGATCCCGGCTTTGGTCCCGAAGCCGATCAAGGCGGCGAGAAAGATCAGGGTCCGCATCCCTTCCGGTAAGGCCTGCTCCGGATGACGAAAGGCGTCAAACGAGAACGATCCAGCCGATTGAAACAAGATCAGATAGGTCAAGACCACAAAGGCGGTGCCGACGTGCGTCATGACCAGGTAGAAGAAGCCGGCGTGGCGGATGTCCGCCTTCTCATGTTCTGTGACGACCAGAAAGTAGGAGGCGAGCGACATCAGCTCCCACGCGATGAGGAAGAAGAATCCATTGTCGGCGATGACGACGAGTGTCATGGAGAGCAGGAACCCGTTCGTCAAGGCTGCCAGCGCGGCTACGGAGACCCGGCCATGGAACTCCTTGAGATACCCCATGGCATAGATGGAGGCGGCCAGCCCGGCGAGGGAGATGGTCAGGACGAAAAAGGAGGCGAGCGGATCGAGCCGAATCGCAAAGGCGAGCAGGGGAATAGGCGATGCGACGGTGGCCGTCAACGGTTCGGACGCGACGAGTCCACGGAGTCCCAACGCGATACCGATGAGACTTGCGACTGAGGCACAGGCGCTGCCCACTATCCCTTGCGTCTGCGGCTTTCGCGGGGTACAGAACGGAAGCACGAGGCCGAGCATATAGCAAAGAATCAGACTAATTAGCAAAACAAGCATAAGGTCGACATCTATCCTGTTCCCCTGACTCAGCGCCCAGCAGCGATGGCTTCGTGTTCCAATTCACGTAAGTAGATTGTGATTGGGACACATGTCACGTCCCTGCTCAATTGACTTCTGGCACCACCGTCAACTCCACCTGCGTATTCCTTCGTGCCCGATGATGGAGCATCGGCGGGCCAAGTGGCACAATCGCCTTGCCGGTATAGGCCTGTGAGAGACTGCCGATCGCGTGATAAAAAGCGAGGATTCCAACCGCCAGATGAGCCACTCCCGGAAGCGTTTCCGATATCAGGTTCAGCCTCATGCAGACGGTGAAGAAAAATGTCAGGGTAATGATGGCATGGAGGAGGCTTAAGGCTATAGACCTGTATGCGGTCAAATAGACCATGACCGCCGAGAAGAACACATACACAAGGTTGATTGGAATAAAGAGGGCGCTGTCAAAGTGGAAGGTCGTGCTCATACTGACGAGCTGGGCTAATGACACCGTGAACCAAAAAAACCCATACATCGTGAGGGCTGTCCCTCCAAGCTGTTCATGGTATCGAATATCGGCAATCCCGGCGAGCATCTGTACGAGACCGCCAAACACCAGCGCAATGACCAATACACCCACTCTGTCCACCTCTGGAATTTGTCCGACTTGTGCCATGCCCACGGTCAAGGCTCCGACAGCAAGGCCAAACAAACCGATAGCCAGCACATCGATCTGGCGACTGACAGTTTCAGCTTTTGTCATGTTCTCTTTCTCAAGATCCTCGTCTGCACCACACACGCACTACCTATTAGGAGTCCTGCTTCACCAGATGGTGCTGGGTAATTTGCACCCTGGTCACTTCCTGTCTAGTGATCCTGCCGGTGGATCATCGGATCGATGTCCCGTTTCGTTTCCTCGAGTACGTTGTAGCGGGTGTACGGATGATCGATTACCTCGTTGGCATAGAGCCGCCCAGTCGGGGCCGGGACCACAATATTGGCCTGCACTGTTCCCTTCGGGCCGATGGTGACGGTTTGCTCGATCGCGGTACGGATATAGGGGTGCCAGATGACCAGCTTATAGGTGCCAGGCGGCACATCGGTCATGGTGAACCGGCCTTGCTCGTCCGTCTTGGCAAAGTACGGATTCGTGACGGCTACACCCCAGCTCTCCATGTAG
>JAUSMA010000011.1 GCA_030645475.1 Nitrospirota bacterium | reverse complement strand
TGCCGTCCGCAAGGCGTAAATCTGGCACCGGTCTTCGTAGGTGATCCGACGATATGTGCGCATCAGTAACCCCTTGGTGTGCCAAGAGGTTACTCCATCACGCCGTCGTTGACGTTATGCACTGGCTACTTGAATCCGCGCGCTAATAGATCATTCGAATCGAGACACTTCCGGTGTGCAGCGTCGTGCGATAGGTTCCGTTGACGGTCGGGTTGCGATTGCCCAACACTGTACGGTCCTCGTAAAAGGCCGCCTGGTAGGAGAGATCGAGTCCAATCGCCTTGGGCTTCAGCGATCCCACACCGAAATCCCCACATCGCATCAGCCCCAAAAACGATCCCTGCTCTTTGCAGATGAATCCCACCCCTCCCCCCACGACGTGGAGGTCCGAAGAGGGAAGACCAGGATCATAGGTCAAATCAGGCATCTGCTGTTGTTGGTTGGTATAGCCGGCCCGCAGAGCCATCTCCCAGTGTGGGAGCGATTCAAGCGCCAGCCACTTGTATTCGGTTCCGAGCATCACCGCATAGGTACTCTTCCAATTCTGCGGCTGCGGGATCGTCGCACCATTCGCCAAGGTCACATCGAGGTTTCGAACAGATTTCCACCCCACGTAGTCGACGTCCATCTCCAACTTCCATTCCCGTTCTGGCGTGCGAACCGGCCACAGGGCAATGGCGCCGGTGATCACTTGCGGCAGAACCAAGGTCGCCTTGGCATCCGAGACCTTGGTGCCATTCGCCAACAAGGCTCCGGCCAAATGAAGCGTGGCCTGACTTCGATAGACAATACCGATGTTCGCCACCGGTTTTCCGTCGGCATTACGTAGCGCCGTATACAAGAGACTGGCATTGAACCCAGCCGCGGTGTCCTTGCCGGACAGCTCCACCTTCGACCCTGCTGGAATCCCCAGTCCCCCTGGCCACACCGACTGTTTTTCAACCTGCCCTTCGCCGACGAGTCCACTGAACGTATAGATATCCGCACCCAGCCCAAGCGAGAGGTTGTCCGTCGCCTTGTAGGCTAGAGTCGGTTTAATATCCAGAAGCGGCAACGTGTTGAACGTGGTGGCGGTCCGGAACGGCCCATCGTTCGGCCAGCGCGTCAGCGAGCCGAACGGAATCGTCAGACCGATCCCGGCAGTGAGATCGCCCAGAGCCCTCACACCGAGATCTTTTAAGTTCGCCGTGATGAATGTGTGCCCGGGAGGCGGCCAGGCGGCACTCCCATTCCTGTCCCCACGAGCAATCCCCCCCGTCAGACTGGTAAAGTTCGTCGATCCGCCAGAAATCAGCGCCCCTGCCATCACTTGCACGCCCGGCAGTTGCGTCATCCCTGCGGGATTGTAATGTACCGCTGACGGGTCGTCAGCTTGGGCCGCATAGGCATTGCTCATCGCCGACGCAGCGGTTCCCTGGCCTTGAATGCGCGGCACCTGTGCCAATGCCTTCCACGGTAGGCCGACCCAACAGAGCCCTACGATGAACAGCACGGATCCCCACATCCATCGCACTGATCCTAACCTGCTCCACCCGCAACCCCATCCTCTTCTCACTACCGTCCTCCCTCTCTCACTCACTCACTCACCTGGTGCGACCGGCCCCACCGAAGACTCTGGCGACCTCCGCTCCAACGGCCTGAACCAACAGTCGACAATTCGTTCGAGTTCATCGATATCGAACGGCTTTAGCACATAGGCCTGCGCCCCCATGCCGATCGCACGAATGGCCAATTCCTTGGAGCCCGACGCCGTCACCATCACAATGGGAATCTGCTGATCCCATCGTCGAATCTGCAGCAACACATCCATCCCATCCATGGAAGGGATGCCGATATCCAGGATCATGCCCTCGAATGTCTCGGCCCGGACGGCTTCCAACGCTCGGACTCCATCCACTTCCAGTTGGACACGATAACCTCTCGCTCGCAAACGATCCTGTAAGAGCTGTCGAATATCCGGATCATCCTCGACAATCAAAATGCGCGGCGCTTCTGCGGATGTTCCAGCCAGCGGCGCGGCCAGAGCAGGTAGCAACGGAATGGTGAACGAGAGTTCCGCGCCCTGCCCCGGGGCACTCTTCGCAACGATCGTACCGCCCTGTAACTCCACCAACGTCCGCACAATCGACAAGCCCAAGCCCAGCCCCTTCGTGCCGCTCCGTGCCTGCTTGACGCGAAAGAATGGATCGAAAATCTGATCGAGAAACTCTGGGGAAATACCAGGTCCCGTATCGCACACGGAGACTCCGGCGAGCATCTGATTCTCCTGCCGCACCGTCACCAGAATGCTGCCGCCCTCAGGGGTAAACTTCACCGCATTCTGCAGCAAATTTGTCACGATCTGAATCAGCCGATCCCGATCAGCCCAAACCATTAGGGGGACAGGGGGAACAACCACCTCCAAGGTTTGTCGTTTGGCCTGCGCCAACAGGCGCAACTGCTCGACCGCCTCTCCGATACAATGCCCCAGATCGATCTCGCTCGGCACAAGATCCAATCTCCCGGACTGAATCCTGGTGCGATCTAACAAGTCCTCGATCATGCGGATCAATCGCTCGGCATTGTCCAACATCCGCGATAAGTAGCGCTGCTGCTTCTCGTTCAGCGGCCCCGTCAATCCATCCAACAGATTTTGCAAGAACCCCTTGATCGAGGTCAGCGGCGTCTTCAGTTCGTGCGAGACATGCGAGAGGAATTGCGACCGCAAGCGATCTGCCTGCTCCAACTCGGCCGTGCGCTCACGAACTTTGGCTTCAAGACCCAGGTTCAACTCTTCGATTTGCTCATATGCGGACGCGTTGTCCAAGGCGATGGCGACTTGATTGGCGACCGTCATCATCAACTCAAGATCGTCCTGCGTCAGACTATGCTCCTGCATGCGATCGACCGTCAGACTGCCAAGAATCCGATCTTTCGTTTTCAACGGGACGGCAATCAAGGCCTTCGCCTGCGTCAACAGGGCCAACTGTTGATTCAATGGATGAATGCGATCCCACACGGCTTGCAGATCCCCGATCAACAGAGGCTGGCCCTGGATGAGCACAATGCCTTCCGGGCTCATGGGATCGGTCACGGAAATTTCTCGCGCACGCACAAACGCCTGAATCTCCGGCGAGACGCCGAATGCCCGCGCATCCTTAACGACCTGTCTGATCGGGTCGTAAAACGAGACCATCACCCGATCGTACGGGAGATCGCCGGTCAGAGTTTCCAGCACTTTCTGCATCAACGCCTCCCGATCGAGCGTCGAGTTGAAATGTAATCCCGCTCGATGGAGAGCCGTCAACTGAGCCACTTTCCGGCGCAACTCGACCCGCGTTTGCTCCTGCTCCAGGTAGGCGGCACGCAACTCTTCGTGACGCGACTCCACCACCGTGATCTGCTCACGAATCAGCGCTTCCCGCTGTTGGCTCTCCTGCCGAAGATGCCGATTGATGAGCATCCCTGCGACGGATATCGGAATGAGACCGGCCAGGATCACTTCCCCGAGACTCATCGACGGGTAGGCCAGACGCATGAACCCGGCGGTGGCCAAACCGGCGCCCATACCCCAAAGAGGCCAGGCTGAGTATCGTCTGGCTTGACGTTCCCACCGAACCTCCCATTCGCAGTAGTCGTCACCCTTCACAATACAGGCTCGATCGACCACTCGAGATTCAGGGAGCAGATGCAGGCGAGGCGGCACCATCGCGAATCGCCCCTTCGTCGATTCGCAAATCTGCGCGGTGCAGGCCTTACGATAGGGACCGAATTGCTCAAAGACCCGCGCAGTAAGGTTCATTCTCAGCACTGCGGAGGTGTCCGTCACCTCCAGCACCGAATACTCGAGATCCTTGGCATATTTCCGCGCGAAGTATGGAAACATGCGATGGATTTGCGCCAGGCTGAACGGACGTCCCAGCGTCTGAATCAGCGGGGAGATATGCTTCTCTCGGCCTACGTTCATGTAAAAATCAGGATCTCTCGACTGTTCCCGGCAAAACTCACGCAGGTAGGACGTAAACTCATAGGAGTAGCTGTTCCAAACATTCTTCAACTGGTCGAGGGTGACATGGTAGGCGGGATCTCGTATCCGGTCATTGAGCAAGCGGCACAAATCATCCATGGCTCGCACCGCGGCATCCGCGCCTTTCGTCCGCGTCACCCACTCTTCCAAATACTCCACGTTATCGTGCACGATCATCCCGCTCACATCTTTGATCCGTTCACCCCGTTCGTCGACGCCAAATGGCACAAACTTCATGTAGGGGCGCTCGAGGATGGTCTGTGTTGGAGGGAAAAGCTCTTCGGCCATGAGATACTTTCGTCAATCAGAAATCTTGGACGCCGGTGAGGAAGATGCCACGGCTACTGCGCCAACCTCTCGGACACCTGATAGAGCAACCGGCGAAACAGACAGGGCACGAATACTCACCCTGAAGAAATTCGGGGATTGTGCCTTGCAATTCGTGGAGAGTAAAGAGCCGTCTCCGTCAGACGGTCAGAAATCCTGTCCAGTGCGATCTGCTAGGCGTTCATATTCACTTCAAGGCTCTTGGGATAGAGTTTCCATGGCGTCCACGGCTCACCCTCCATCGCCCGCTGAAGCCCTTCCAGCTCCTGTCTGAACGCCGCGAATGCGGCAACCGCCCGTGCGGAGCGTTCCTGATTGGCGGACTCGAACAACACAACCGCCGTGAGGTCGGCCATCAAGGAGGCGCGCGGCGTACTCAACATGAAATTCATATTCAGCAACCGCTGATAGACATCCACTGGTTCACGACTCCCGTCACGAGCCACTTGCACCGGCATGACATTCGTCCAGACTTGATAATTCCAGAGCGACGACCCGACCAGTTCATGCTGCACTGTGCCGAGATAGAGGCAACAGGCCGCTAATCGAGCCAACGAAACCAGGGTCAGGGATGCAGAAGTCACGGGCAGACCGTTCGCCAACGCCTTGTCCAGCGCATCCACCCACTCACAAATGGCACGATCCGCCCTGACATCCGCATCGGTTTCATAATAGATAGCCAGATATCGTGCCGTATGCCGGAGCATGACATCGAACAAAGCGGCCAGATTCCCCTCGGTTGGCTGGTCGAATCCTGCATGCAACACTCCCCGCTTGGCGGCATAACCTTGGGGATCCCAAGCCTTCGCATCAAACCCTCCGACGCTGTCGTCCATAAGCCGGTACATCTCCTCATGGGCATAACTGAAGACCGACTCGAAATCGCCTCCAGGAACCACCTGCGACTCCATCCCGAGCCGGTTGCTGGCCTGAGCGCCGAAGATATGGGGCCACAGCAGCCGACACAAGGGATGATCGTCGGGGAGCACATTACGTGTCACGATCGACAGCGTCTCACCGCCGATCAGGTGCACCCAATTCCAGTGGCGAATAAGGCTCGTATGGGTCGAGAGGGCACAGAGCGCCAAGCGGCCTGCCAAGGCCCAGTTCGCATCGTTGGGATATGACAGCCCGAGTGCGGACTCAATCTTCGTCGGAGTCAGCCGCTTCCCCATGGGGTCCAACTGAAACTGAACACGCATGCCCAATCGATAGAGCCCTGCCCTTGGGTGATATTCGGTCAGATGCCGGAGATCCCACTCAAAGGAGTCCTGGTTCATCACCTTCCTGATGTACCCGGCAAAAGGGCCTTGCACCGCCAGGGTCCCGAGATCAGGACTCCCCTTCAGTTCCTGTGGAAGCACCGGAAACTCCAGCACCTCCTTGGGAAATTGTCCATGCCGCTTCGCCGCCCTCCTGACCGCCCGGCAATGTCGATCGGTATAGGCCTGGGCCAACGCCATCTGCGGATTCGCATCGATGGGAGGAAGTCCCTGTACCGTGGGAGGGAAGAGGCGATTCAGGAGCATGAACAATCGCGAGAAGAACCGGCGAATCCGGTGTCGGACTACAGGATATTGTTCGTCCCGTGGCGTATGTTCGCCGATCAATACATGCTGAATCGCAATACGGGGGAAGATCCGCGCGACGGGAACTGCCTCCAGCTTGCGAGGGTCCTTGCTACATCGGGTCACATCCAAATCCCGATTGGTGCTGAACTTCAACGCCAGAATCCGACTCCATAATCCATTTCGAATTGTCCACCGAAACTGCGCGATCCTTCCCATCCACATCTCCCTACCCTATGGTGAATCACCACCATGTTATTTGCCGCATGAAAATACCCTACAGCATAAACCAGTTCATACTCCCAAGGCACTGATAAACTACGTAAGCACTATCGACAGGACAACGCAAAGCACATACCCTGCGAGGCACGACCAACGCGAATCGTGGTTTCGTCTAAAAATGCTGGGATATTGAAAACTGCGTTCAAAAGATGGAGGTCTTCGTTCTGGTCGTCGTGACGGCCAGTATCCCTTCAGATACTGGCCGTCACGAGAAAGATACAGAGGTAAGGCCTGTTGTACCGCGCTTGAGAGCTACGTTTTCACTGTTCGTTTGAGTTGTCGTTCCACACTGGCAACTTTGCTCGTGAGCCGGCCCTTGGGACCTTTCCGGTAGTCGACTTTGATCGTGCAGGAAATACGGCCACAATCTTTCTTCATCCGCACATAACATTGCTTGACGACGGCAAAGACCTCATCCCATTCCCCTTCCAGCACCGTCCCCATCGGATTCAACCGGTAGTCCACTCCGCTCTTATCGATAATATCGAGCGAACGTGACACATACTTGCCGACGCTCTCTCCCTTGCCCAATGGCGACATACTGAATTCCAATAAGACCATGTTGTCGCAATGCTCCTTCTCTACGCTGTTGCCATCAGCTATCAGCTCTGGGGCGGCGTTACTCGTTTACGCCTCGCCCTTAATCCCAGGCACCGCTACAAGCTTCGCACGTTCATCCAACCACACCTTCGGATACTGGACCTTCCCTAATACGCGAAATCCGTCCAAGGCCTCACGCAACAGAGCCCGACGTTTTTCGAACTCCGGCTCGTTCGCCTTGGTCTTCTCCCGAAGTTCGCCGAGCCATTCCACAAAGGCGGCAAACTCCTCGCCGAAGATCTTTTCCATATCTTCCTTCATGAAACCTGACAAAGCCGGAGCCACCCCGCTCGTGCTGATCGCGACACGGAGATGACCGGACGCCACAACCGCCGGCATCGTCACCGTTGAACATTCCGGCTGGTCGACCGACCACAAGAGGAACTTCTTCTCCCGTGCCTTCGCGAAGAGCGCGCGTGAAAAATCGCGATCCCCTCTCACCATATTCATCACCAAAATCGCACTCTCCAAATCGGTGTCGCGAAAATGGCGCCCACGATGAACCACCTTCGCCGACGCAGCCAAATCTTTGAGCGTATCGTTGAGCGACGGTGCCACGACGGTCACCTTCGCCCCCGCTTCCAACAACCGTTGAGTTTTTTCCGAGGCCTCCTCGTCTCCCCCGAGCACAAGCACCGGGTAGCCCTTCACATCCAGAGACAACGGAAAGCCAGAATTTGCAGCCATGGTGGTTCCTCCCAATTCAATAGTGGGGCGTATCATACAACACCCTGTTTTGCAGCGTAAACCGTGCCTTCCCCTTTTCTACCGGCCCCCGCTATAATGCGCCGGTTTGCCCCCTTCACCTTTGTAAAGGAACCGTACCCATGGCCGCCTATACCGCACGCACACTTGGACTGGCCGGTAGCATTATCGGCCTCGCCGCGATCGCGGCCTGGCTGGGCCTGGCCCATAGCTGCGACCCGGAAACCCGTGAAGCCGTGGTCGCCGGGCATGTCCTCATCGCTCCAGCCCTGGCCGATCAGGTACGGCCCACCGATGTGCTCTTCGTCATTGTCCGGAAGCCAGGCGCGGCAAGGCCCGTCGCGGCAAGGCGCATCGACCATCCGCAGTTCCCCGTGGCGTTTGAACTCACCAATGCCGATGTGATGGTGCAAGGCTCTGAATTGCGTGGAATGCTGGATGTGGTAGCCCGATTGGACCGAGATGGACAGGCCGGCCCGGCTCAGCCAGGCGACATCGAAGGCCGCTACGCGAAAAACCCGACGTTACCGGGCGGACGGGATTTCGAGATTATCTTAGATACGGTGCACTAGAAGAATGCTGAATAACGGTCAGGCTGTTCAAACAAGTTTGCAGCAAGGCCGCAGTCGATGAACGCACCGGAGGCGTACCCTCAGGGGTACGTTGAGGATGCGTTCGAGACGAGAACGACGCTGAAAGCTTGTTTCAACAGCCTGGCTAGGTCTCGGCGGGGTCGGCGTCCAGCTCCATATTCCAATAGAGATAGTCGCGCCAGCTTTCTGGCGTATTCCGAATCCCGATGGTAATCGTCACAACCGGGTTCCAACGTGGCTTGACCGGCTTCTTCATCAGCTTCATGCCGGCTTCATCGGGAGTACGACCGCTTTTCTTATTGTTGCAACGCCAACAGGCGGTGACGATATTCTCCCAGGTCTTTCTCCCACCCTTGGCGATGGGGACGACATGATCGAACGTCAGTTCCTCGGTCCGGAACTTGAACCGACAATATTGGCAGGCATAACTATCGCGGGTGAAAATATTGATGCGGGAGAATTTCACGGCCCGGTGGACATCCTTGAGGCGAACCAGCTTGAGGAGCCGCATGACGGAGGGAAGTTTGAAGGAGATCGACACCGCATGGACCTCTCGGTCGTAGACCTCGAGGACTTCAACTTTGCCCTGCCAGAGGAGCGCAATGGCTTTTTGCCAATGGACCACCCGCAGGGGCTCGTACGTCGCGTTGAGCAGGAGAGTCATTTCCATGCAGCAACCTCATTCCCAACCGAGGCTCCTTCTGTGAGAAGGCGCTGGTTTAGTCTTAGGACGCGTACCTTTGTCTATGCCATAAGCCTTAGTCGAAATCAAGTCATTGACAGGTCTAGGAAACAGGCTCGTCTCATCGACCAGGCCTCCAACAGGAAAGATCAGCGCCATGCCTGAATTTGTGACCGTTGCGAGAGTGGAGGAGATTCCTCCGGGAACCGGACGGACCGTCGAAATCCAAGGGGTCTGGATTGCGCTCTTCAATGTCGACGGATCCTTCTATGCCGTCGACAACACCTGCCCGCATGCGGGAGGACCATTGGGAGAAGGACATCTGAAGGGCCACATCGTCGAATGTCCCTGGCATGGATGGAAATTTGACGTACAGACTGGAGCAAGGCCGGAGAATCCGAACATTACCGTCGCCTGCTGTCATGTCCGAATCGAAGGGAGTCACGTTCAGGTCGCGTTGCCTGAGCACTTCAAATAGGAGCCTGTCGGGAGACAGGCTCGGTCTATCTGGTTCATTTGGTCGCTCTGGTTCAACCGAATAGACGAGACTGACCGAACAGACCGAATGAACAAGACCGACTGGCGGATTGTTTCAGTATCCTGGAGTGCCGAGAGGCATTGGCGGGGCCAGCAATCCTGCCGGTTCACTATCCGGTTCTTTGGGAGTCACTCCGTCGGCCGGAAGCGACGCGGCATTGACCTTCTTCACCGCAAGATTGGCATGCCAAATGAACTCCCGCTCGAACCATTGACCCGTCACCCCTTGGTCTCGTAGCTGAACCCGTATCTCGTACATATCCCCTTCCACCAGCTTCACCCGCCACTCACCCAACCGGGCAACCCGATGACGCTCGCTCATCGAACGCACGTGCTCGGTCATCGCCTGAAGAATCGTGGGATAACCCAGAGCCCGATGGGTTTGCACCAACGCGAGGGCCTCGGCAGCCCGAGGATCAGCCATGGGATTGAGCGACGGAGGCTTCAGCCAGAGATAGTACAGCCCACCCAATAACAGTAGGGCCACCACCGTATAGTGAATCACCTTCACCATCGAGAACGAAGAAGAGGCAGCAGGAGAGGACGAATGGTTCTGTGACATGGACATCCTGTACAAGGGGTTCGATGAGAGGATAAAAAAACCGCACAGCCTCGCGTTGCATCTTAGGAAGAGCAGCAACGCGAAGTCAATCGAACCGCCGCCAGTCCGCACGCCA
Source organism: Nitrospirota bacterium (assembly GCA_030645475.1). Classification (NCBI taxonomy): domain Bacteria; kingdom Pseudomonadati; phylum Nitrospirota; species Nitrospirota bacterium. The sequence continues at coordinate 13,118 of JAUSMA010000011.1, read as the reverse complement.
GCCCCGCATGCGGCTTGTGCGCGTGAAAGAGGTTATGTTACAAATATCGGTCTAGTCGACACCTTTGTATCCTGAGGCGGTAAATACCCATGAAATTCTTTCTCTACGGGGACCATCTCAACCCCACACAGCTGAAACGTCGCGCGCCGGAGCATCAGTTCTTGATGCTCGCCACTATTCCGGAACATACCATCAAGTTTTGCCGATGGTCCTCGCAATGGCGATGCGGCCTGGCCAGCGTGGCCCCCTCTCCGGGAGAACAGGTCTGGGGAGCGGTCTTCGAAGTGACCGACGAAGATCTCAAGCTGATGGACCTATTCGAAGAGGATGTACCCCCAAGCGCGTTTCGCCAGGTCCAAGTCACCGTGCTGACCGAAGCCGGCGAAAAAATGCTCGTCACCACCTATGCCGCCACCCCGATCGGCAAGTTCAAACCCAAGGCGCATTATCTCGATTGGGTCATGAAGGGCCTCAAGCATTGGAAGTTGCCGGAAGAAGCCATCGATATGTGGAAGTCGTTCGCGCCAGCGCCATAAACCAAGAGCCTATGGCCGATAGCATATAGCTGATGGCGGGACCGGAATAGGCACTGATGGTGCAGACTCAGATCCGATCTCATACGATAAGCTATCAGCTATAAGCCATTCGCTCTTTTAACCAGGAGAATCCATGCCGAAGCCAAAATATCACATCGTCGTCTGCACCAACTCCCGTCCTCCGGGACACCCGAAGCCATCCTGTGGCAGCGCCGGTTCCGCCTCTCTCCTCATGGCCTTTAACATGGGCCTCATGCAGAAGGGTGTGACACCGGGCGACGTCATCGTCAGCGGCTCCTCCTGCCTCGGCCCCTGCGAGCAGGGACCCACTGTCGTCGTCTATCCGGACGCCACCTGGTACTCCAAGGTGACGGAAGCAGACGTGGCCACCATCATCGATGAACATATCAAGGGCGGAAAGCCTGTCGCCAAGCTGAATCCTGATTCAGTCTGGAAGTAAGCTTTTACGCCATGGCCAGCGCCACACACCACGAACACAAATCCCATGCACCCAAGTCCATTGGGTGCATGGTGATTACCTGCAGCGACACGCGGACTCCCGACACCGATACCAGTGGGCAAGCCATCCACAAACTGCTCAGACAGTTCGGGCATGAGGTTGTCTCGTACCATTTGGTCAAAGATGAACCGGCCCAGATCAAAAGCCGGATTGAGGAAGGCCTGACGAACGAGGCAGTCCAAGCCATCATCATCAATGGCGGCACCGGCATCTCAAAGCGGGATTCAACCTTTGAAGCGGTTGACGCGATGTTGGAGAAACGGCTCGTGGGATTCGGCGAGATCTTCCGCTACCTGACCTACATGGACATCGGCTCACCGGCCATCATGAGCCGCGCCACAGCAGGCATCATCAAAGGCCGTATCTTGTTCTCCACCCCCGGCTCCGAAAACGCCGTCCGCCTGGCGATGGAAAAACTCATCCTTCCAGAACTCGGCCACCTGGTCAAAGAACTCTCGAAATAGGTCAGGGGCAAGCGGCTAGGGGTACGGGGGTGGGCTCGGACTCTTCCGACATTCTCGCTGCTTCTTCGCCTTTAACTTTTCCTCACCACAGGATGTTCAAAACGGCCTTCCAGCAAGGCCGCAGGCGAGTCAAAACCGGAGGCGTACCCTCTCGGGTACGTTGAGGATTTTGATGAGCCGAGAACGAAGCTGGAGGCCGTTTTCAACATCCGTCAATCTTGCGATATCTTTGGTTCAGAATATGGAGCCTCCGGCTTAATGCTCGATTGGGCATACCGCTTATAAAACATCATCACATCCCGCACGGAGACTACCCCGACAATTTCGCCGGACTTGGTGACGGCAAGATGGCGTACGCCCAAGTCACCCATCATATCCTGCGCCTCATCCACCGACTGCGCCCCCTCGATCGTGCAAATGGGGGTCGTCATGATCTTCTCGACCGTCATCTTGCCAAGAGGCTTACTGGTTGCCACAGCCCGGCGGACAATATCCGTGTCGGTCACAATTCCGACCAACTTCTTCCCCCTCTTCACAAACAGAGACCCCACTCGCGCAGCCTTCATTTTTTTGGCCGCGCTCACAATCGACACACTGGGCCCGACAGTCTTGGGCTGCTTGCTCATAATCTTGGATACGGTAGACATGGTTTCCCTCCCTCTCGTGAATGGTATTGAATGAAAAGAGCACCTGCCGCATTCAATCAGTTTTGATTCAGAGTATCACAGTTAGACGGGGGCACTCAAAGCGGTCAGCCAGCGAGGCTGCAGAAAGCGCGGAGACTGAGGACGCCGGACTGCTCAGGAGAGCAATCGAACAGGATGTTCAAAACGGTCTTCTGCAAGGCCGCAGGCGAGTCAAAACCGGAGGCGTACCCTCTCGGGTACGTTGAGGATTTTGACGAGATGAGAACGCAGCGAGAAGCCGTTTTCAACATCCGTCACATTGTCAGCACGATTTTGCCGAAGAACTTGCGGCTGAGCATCTGCTCTTGCGCTGCCCTGGCCTCTTGGAGAGGATAGGTGCGGTCGATCACGGCAATCAAACGCTTTTGCCCCATCAGCTCCGCAGCCTTCACCAGTTCAGCCCGCGTGCCCATGTAGGAGCCCTTGATGCTGTACTGTCGGGAATAGATGTACCGAAGATCGACCTTCACTTCGGCGCCGGTCGTCGCCCCACAGGTAATCAAGCGACCACCCTTCGCCAACGACGCCAAACAGCTCTCCCATACCTCCGGGCCGATATGCTCAAAGACCACATCGACGCCATGGCCTTCGGTCAGCAGCTTCACACGTTCTGCGACATTCTCCTTCGCATGGTTGATGACGGCATCGGCCCCCAGAATGACAGCCTTGGGAATCTTGTCATCCGATCCAACCGTCGTGATCACACGCGCCCCGGCGAGCTTCGCCAGTTGGATGGCCATGGTCCCCACTCCGCTCCCTCCCCCCATGATCAACACCGTCTCACCATGTTGAAGGCCGGCCTGCGCAAACAGCATGTGCGAGGCAGTCACAGAGACGAGCGGAAAGGCCGCCGCCTGCTCGAACGAGAGGTTCTCCGGAATCGGCATCACATTGCGAAACGGCACCTTCACATACTCGGCATACCCGCCATGCATCATCGCCCCAAGCAGGCTGTAGGAGCGGCAGAAGTTGTCCCGTCCTGCCAGACACTGTTCGCATTTCCAGCAACTGATCCCAGGCGACAGAAACACGCGCTGCCCGACCGTCACATGATCGGCTTGCGCCCCCACTTGTTCCACGATCCCGGCCACATCCGACCCTGAGACATGCGGCATCGGCATAGGATAGGCCGGACTCCCCTGGCGAATCCAAATATCCAGATGGTTCAAGGCACAGGCTTTCACCCGGACCAGCACCTCATCCGGGCCGATCGTCGGCATCGGCAGGTCTTCATACGAGAGTTTGTCCGGTCCACCATGCGCCCGAAAAAGAACAGCTTTCATATTCGGCTCCTTGCTAGACCACCGCGTGCATCATAGAACCAGATCGGAGAAAACCGGCAGAAGCTTGAGGGAGAGGGAGAGTTCGGTTGTGCTTCTTACCAACTGGACCTGTCCCACAAGCAGGTTGCTCAAAAAGGTCGTCAGCAAGGCCGCAGACGATGGCAGCACCGGAGGCGTACCCTCAGGGGTACGTTGAGGATGCTGTCGAGGCGAGAACGAAGCTGGCGGCCTTTTTCAGCAACCGGTTAGAATTTTAAGGTGCCTTCGACGACCATCACACATTGCCCGCCCACCTTGACCGTTTGGATGACCTCGTGCTCCGACTCGACCTGCACGAAGATTTGCGAGGGCCGTTCGATCTCATAGCCCTGCTCCACCACAATATCAGTCGTCGAGGCCACCTCCACCACCCGATTCTGCACCAGGTAGGCACCCAAGGCCCCGCTCGCGCTGCCGGTCGCAGGATCCTCAAGAATGCCGATCGACGGAGCGAACATCCTGGCATGGACCGTCGCAGTGGGTTCCACCGTTACGGTCGTAAAGACCATGATGCCATTGGCACCGAAGCGCCGGCAGACATCCGTAATGGCCGAAGCATCGGGACGGATCGACCGCACCGCCGTCAGCGTGCGCACCGGGACAATCATCACGGGCAATCCGGTGGATACCACCTCGATCGGCCACTTCATGTCGGCGATCACATGTTTGGCCAGACCCAGAGCACTGGCAACCTTGTACAGATCCTCCGCCTCCTCCACGGGGCCCAGAAACTCTGGCTTGGGCTGCGTCATCACGACCCGCTCCACCAGACCATCTTCCGCATGGAGTTCGACGGGAAAGAGGCCGATGTTGCATTCCTGCATCACCCGCGTCATCGATTCTTTGACCGGGATGATGCCCAACTCGGCCAGGATGAAGAAGGTCCCCAGCACCGGATGGCCGGCGAAGGGAATCTCCTGGGTGGGTGTGAAGATGCGGAGCTTGACCACAGCCGCCTGATCCGTCGGAGGAAAGACAAAGACGGTTTCTGAAAGATTCATCTCCCGGGCAATCTGTTGCAGTTCATCGTCTGTCAGGCCGTCTGCATCGGGAAACACGGCGACGGGATTACCACCGAACGGCTCCCCCGAAAATACGTCGGCTTGATAAAATTTGAGTGACCGTCGGTCTGGCATAAGGACCTCCTATCAAGGGACTTCTATAGTCTCCATGTACGGCACACCGGAATAGGCTCCGCAGGATGCTCAAAAAGGCCGTTCAGCAAGACCGCAGCATCCTGCTAGCTTGGACGTGGAAGCGCGTCATACTCCTGCCTCATCGGATTTCGGAGATAATTCTCCACAAAGTTCTGAAGCGAACCGTTCCGATAGAGCAACTCATTGGCATATCGCGTATCGATCTTGTGCAGGACCTTCACCGTCACGCCGGTCTTCTTCGCGAATTGCTCCAGCGTCACCCCGGTGATGTCGCTATAGGGACCACGGCCGGACTGCATGATGCATTTGGGAATGTGCACCACTTTTTCCTTCGTCAACCGGCGGGCGATGTCGTCGAACGTTAAGAGGACCGTGCAATCAGAATCGCCGCTCAACATCGCATTCGGCACATAGAGGAACTTGGCCCGGTTCTTCCGGAACAGGTTCAACACCTTGTGGACACTCCCTGCCGTCACGATCGTATCCTTCTTTTCCATCTCCAACGAATCGAAGGAACTCACGATCCGTTTCCGGTTCAGAAAGGCCGTCGCATAGGACTCGGTATGGATCGTCTGGAGGTTGGGCAATCCCGCGTCATAAATTCGCAGAGCTTCCTCCGGCAGATGCTCGCGCCCCTGCCGCATGAGAAAAGCCGTATCCTCCTTCAACCCCCGCACCGGTGTCAGCGTCCCCATCCAGAGCACACAGTTCTGGTTGATCGAGGAGATCAGCGCCGCATCCTTCGACATCGTATCCACATCGAATGCATAGAAATTCGCCGAGGAGACCGCCGGTCCATCCAAGACTTTCAGCACATGTTTCACCGACGGCGCATGCGGCATGAGCTTCTGCCGATAGTCGCTCAGCGTGATGACGGAGAGTTCGAAGTTGATCCGTCCAGGGAACTGCGCCACGAGTTGGTGGATCTTCGGGACATGGACATATCCCACCGTGAAGAACTGGATGCTCTTGTCCGTATAGGTGAGAAAGTCCTCGACCCATTCCATCGCCTTCGGATGGAGGAACAGATCCGTCCATTCCATATATTCGTTGCCGCCCAGACACCAGAACTGTTTCGGATCAGTGGGCTTCTTGCTGATGTAGTCGAGGATATATTTCCAGTCTTCGTCGCTGGTTTTGGGAGGGTCGAACGTTTCGCGGTAGGAATGGTCGAGCTCATAGCAGAACTCGCACTTCACCGGGCAATCGCGCCCGAGGCTGAGCGGAATCTTGCCCGCGTCCATTTCCTTGCGCAGGACCTCACGATAGTCTTTGTTCGTAAAGATGGGAGCGGCCTGAAGGATCGGTAGAACAGTTCCCATAACGTCAGATCAGCGGACTCGCAGGATGATCAAAATAGCTGCCGCCTCGGTTTGACAGGCCTGGTCCAGCTTTGTCACAGTACAGAAATGAGTGATGACGTCATCCCCAAAGAAATCGCCCACGCACTGGAGATTCTGGAACTCACGCTTCCCATCACCTCCGAGGACCTGGAACGGGCCAAGCGCGTGCAGCTCTACAACTGGAACCCAGCCCGCTATTCAAACCTGACCAACAATCCCAAGAAATACATGCAGGCCTACAAGAAGGCCGAAGAAATGACCAAGGTCGTCGAAGCAGCCTATGCCCTTCTCACCGCCGTGCTCGTGCCCGACGAGAGCTGATGGCTCACCAAGAGCTGATAGCATATAGCTTATGGCGCATAGCACGTAATCGGATCAGAGCCATTTGCTATCCTCGACTCGCTCTTCCTCTGCTCCCACCCTCAGCCACCGATAAGAGCTAATGGCTTATAGCGTATAGCTTATGGTCTGAAACTTCGTCCTGCAGATTTCTGATTTCGTGCCATAAGCCATATGCTCCCCTCTTACCCGACCCCGTGACTCACCACCCGACTCATCCCCTCTCTACCGTCTTCGCCTTCGCTCACTGCCACCGGCCAGGTGACCAGGCCCGACACACCGTCCGGCGAGCCAAGAGACTGCGTCTGCTGCGCATAGATCTGCGGCAACTGGTTCGTTCCGTACTTCGAAATATAGAGGAACACGTGCTCGCGTGAATTCACCCGCACCGCCCAGGGCTGGAAATCGTTCTTATAGAATTCTTCGCAGAGCTGCATCGCGTCCAGGCAGGAGAGCGTGCTCGGATCGTTCAAGGTGTAGTAATAATCCAGCGGCAGGTCGTAGTCCTCTTGCTTGTGGATCGTAATGCCGAACTTCTCCGGATTGCGCACCATCGGCGTATGGCGATAGGCCACGAAGTAGAACAGCTCCACCGAATGGATCACCGGCTGGTTGTCGATGACGAACTGGCGGGTCTCCAGCGCTTCGTCGCGCGTCTCGCCGGGGAAGCCGTAGAACGCCATCACGTGGTTCCAGATCCCCGCCTTCGCCGCCTGATGGAGGTTGTTCTGGATCACGCTCTTTTTGGCATGCTTGTCCATGAGGTTCAGGACACGTTCGTTCGCCGACTCCATCCCATAATAGAGAGTGCAGCAGCCGGCCTTCGCCGCCAGATCCCAGATCTCCTGGTCCTGCAGCGTTTCTTCAAAGCGGATCAACGTCGTCCACTTGATCCCGACATTCTGGTCCACCAGCAACTGCGACACCTTCTTGAAGAGGGCCGGCGGATAGGACTCATCGCTAAACAAGAAGTGTCTGCAATTGTACTTGTCCCGTAGCGTCTTGATCTGTTCGACCACTTGCTGAGCCGGCACCCCCCGATACTGGTCGAAGTAGCCCTGCCCATGGTCGCAGAAGGTACAACGGCCCCAATAACAGCCGCGCGTCGCGAGGTAGGGAATGATCAGCTCCGGCACGAAGTACTTCTCCAGCGGCAGCCCCTCGAAGTCCGGCAGAGGCAGCGCGGTCGTCTTCTCCGTATAGACCTCGGGACTCCGGTGGACGCCTGACTCATCGCGATACATCAAGTTGGGCACGGAACTGATGGGCCGCTCTCCATTCAAGGCCTCGACGAGCCAGAGCAGCGCATGTTCCCCTTCATAGAGGATGGCCGAATCGAAGATCTCTGTGAAGAACCGTTCCTGGTTCGGCAGCTCTTCCTGCAACCGCGTGACGACATTGCCTCCTACCACCACATGGATATGGGGGAAGGTCTCCTTGATCATCTTGCAGAAGGTCAGGCCCGCGAGGAGCTGCATCTGCGTCCCGATCGAGACCCCGACCACGTCCGGCTTCTCTTTCGCCACCGCCGGCATGACCAACTGGTTGCAGATATCCCGATAGACGTTCACCTGTTCATCGTCCAGACAGGCGAAGACTTCTTTCGACACGCCGGGCCGATAGCCCAGGTTGCTTTCCATCGGATAGAACACGATCGAGGCAGGATAGTAGGCGGCGGAAATGTAGTGCATCACCTCACGGAAACAGTTCAGCGCACCTTCCAGCTTTTCAGCTTGGTAGAAGCGCTCGCCGCGCACGATCAGCTTGGCATCCTCGGCCCGCTCCGCCAGATCGAACACGTCCACGGCATAGGCCTGCTCCACCACGGCCTTCTGATCCGCCTCCCGCTCCGTGAGCGTCCCGGCCTTCTCTTTGTCTTGAAGCGGCTTCAACTGCATCCCCAACCGGGCCTTCACCCAGATCAGGAACTCCATCGTGAAGAAGTGGTCGTACATCTCGATGTTGATGTCACGCTGCGATACATGATGTCCCGCTTCGCGGAGGATGGCCGTCAACGAGGGCAAGGCCAGATAGGGAGCCGTCGGCACCCATTCAGGAGGAAAGAGCAGCATCACCTTCGACGACTTCCGATCCTCTTTCTTGATCGGAGCCAAACCTTGGATTTGTACGAGACCGGAGCTACTCATAGATGGTTTCTTTCACCGTCCACATTCCCCTCCTTTATAAGGAGGGGTCAGGGGAGGTAGAGTCCGTGCTTCTACCCCACCTAGCCTCCCCTTACAAAGGGGAGGAACTATCGCACACTTTCATCCCTCTAACCTCTCGCCTCTTGCCTATCCCCCGTCACATTTTCCCCGCGAGCGTCGGCATCACGCCCGCCGTTTTCATCGCTTGATATTGCAGATCCCGCAACTTCTCCAACCCGAACTTCGCGATATACAGAAAAATATATTCCCTGATGTACAGCCGCAGGTCCCAGCCCGCGTAATGGTTCTGTTCGAACTGTTGAAACACCCGCTCCGCCTCTTCGATGCTCATGCCGTTCTTCACCGTGTAGTAGTAGTCGAGCGCCAGATCCCATTCGGGATTCTTATAGGCGGTCACGCCCCACTTATCCGGATGCTTCGCCACCGGATTATGTCTGCCGAGATCGAAGGTGCCGAAGCCGAGAGAATGCACATGGTCCTTGTTCTGTTCCAGAAACTCCACCGAGGACCAGGCCTCTTCCTTCGTCTCGCCGGGAAAGCCGAAGAAGCCCATGCAATGGTTCCAGATACCGGCATTGGCCGTGAGTTGGAGATGCTTCGTCATGATCTCTGTCGTCGTCGCCTTGTCCATCAGCTTCAGCACCCGCTCATTCCCCGATTCGTAGCCGAAGTGGAGATACTTGCAGCCCGAATCCTTCGCATCCTGCCAGACTTGATCTTCCAGCAGGCTCTTCTCAAACCGCATGTGCGTCGTCCAGACGATATCCATTTTGGTGTCGATCAAGCCGCGCGCCAGTTTACGAAACAGGGCCGGCGGGTACGACTCGTCGGTGAAGTGAAAATGCTTCGCCCCGTACTTATCGCGCAGATGCCGGATCTCTCCGAGAATGTCCTGGATCTTCTTCGTCCGGTAGCCAGCCGTATAGCCCTCGCCATGGTCGCAAAACTCGCAGCGGCCCCAGTAGCAGCCGCGCGTCGCCAGATAGGGCAGGATCTTCGTCGGCACAAAATATTTGTCCAGCAACAGCCCGTCGAAGTCCGGCGGCGGCAGCGCATGCATGTCTTCTGCAAAACTCGTCTCCGACGTATGGACCCCGGTCTCGTCCTTGTAGATCGTGTTCGGCACGTCCGCCAGGCTCCGCTTCGCCCCCACCGCTGACACCAGTTGGACGAAGGCCGTCTCCCCTTCATAGACCACGGCACTGTCGAAATATTGGAACAGAGGCGACTGGGGCAGCACGTCGCGCAGGCGCGTGACCGTGTTCCCGCCGATCGTGATGTGGATATGGGGGAAGTGCTGCTTGATCAGGGCGCAGAAGGTCATGGTGGAGAACATCTGCTGCTGCAACACGATCGAGATACCGATCACGTCCGGCTGTTCCTTCTCGATCGCCGGCTTCACCAAATGGTCGAACACGTCGCGGTAGATATTCACCTGGGTATCGTTCACCGCATCCATGACTTCGGAGGAGACGAAAACCTTGTAGGACAGGTCCGTCTCCATCGGCGGCATGCAGATCCGCGCTGGGGCATAGACCATCGAAATGACCGACGTGACTTCGCGAAAGACTTGAATGGCCCACTCTAACTGATCGATTTCGTAGAATACTTCCCCACGGATGATCGCCTTGGCCTTCTCCGCCTTCTTGATCAATTCATCGATCTTCTGCCTGGTCACATCGCAGAGTGCGAGCTGCAAATCCATCTCCTTGGCGTCCAGATCCCGCTTCTTGGAGAGCTTGCGGAGCCGGTCGAGCTGCTGCGGCACCCGGCGCAGGACTTTCTTCAAAAAGTCCTCGCTGAAGTACCAGTCCCACATTTCGAGATTGATGTCTTTTTGGATGACCGTATGCCCGGCCTGGCGGAGGACGGCGGTGAGGGAGGGAAGGCTGAGATAGGGCTCTGACGGAAACCAGTCGGGCGGGAAGATCAGCATGACCTTCATCTTCCGACCGCTGGTGGCTTCGAATCTCTGACGATTCAGGAGAATCAGTTCTTTGGAAGCCCGCTCGCCCTTGGAATACTCAATCTTCATAGAACTCTGGTCTTTCTTTCGCCCGGCTGCGAAACGACCCGAATCATTCAAAAAGCCAATGGGTTAGCTTAGAGAATGGGTATTGTACGAGGGCTAAAGAATGATATGCAAGAGCGGGAGGGGGCGCGGCCAGGTGCCCTCTTTGCTCGCAGAACGCGCGCGATGAAACAGCGCTCGTCCGATGCGCGCAGTTGAGGGCAACCTTGGCCACACCTTTAATACTGTGGAAAAGGCGAAAAGGGAAAAGGCAGACGATCCTCCGTGTTCGCTGAAGCCCCACGATAAAACCGTGGAGCTCAATCTGCGCGGGGAATAACAAACTGGCTGAACAGAAATAGTCGAATATATATGGCAGCAATGTCAGAACGGTCAGAAATCACATCCGCCCGCACACTTGGTTAAAAAAATATCTATCGCACTGCTGTCCGTGCGGCTGCCTCTCTTCTGATGCTCAGCGGACAGGTCACAAGTTCATAGCCACTTGCAAAATCGGGGAGATCATTCACCTTGACTGCAATGTTAATTAATCGCTAACCTGCGCCACTGAATCACAGAAAAATCGACAAATAACATTCTCTGAAAGAGAGGATCGTTCCCATGAGCTACCGCTCTGAAACAATCGCCCTCACCATCGGACGAATGAACCGCCAATATTTCCTCCCTGCGATCCAAAGAGAGTTCGTCTGGAAGCCTGAGCAGATCGTGCAACTCTTTGACTCGATCATGCGGGGTTACCCAATCAGCTCATTTCTGTTCTGGGAGCTGAAGCCGGAAAACCGCGACAAATGGCAAGTTTACGAGTTTCTTGAAAAAGCGGCATACGGCGGCATGCATAACCAGTTGGCGAGCACGGATGGTGTCACAAGTCTATCCCTCGTGCTGGACGGACAGCAGCGCCTCACGTCCCTGATGATTGGCCTTCGTGGCACCTATACGGCGAAGAAAAAGTACAAGCGGTGGGACAATCCGGACGCTTGGAGCGCTCAGAGATTGCATCTCGATCTCTTCGCCGATCCTCGCCTCGACAGCGAGGGGGCATCCGAGAGCGGCGTGTATTACAAGTTTGAGTTCATGGAAGAAACACCGGTGCCGAATTCTGAGCATTACTGGTTCAAGATCGGGCGAATTCTCGACTTCGACGAGCGCCAGAAGCTTGACGACTTCCTTGAAGAGAAGGACGAAGAACTTACCAAGCAGGGGCTGTCACGCAGTGAGCGTAGGACATTCGAAAAAAATATTGAGCGGCTCTATCAAGCTGTGCATGTCGATGAGGTAATCGCGTACTACACGGAGACTGATCAAGACTATGATCGCGTTCTGGACATCTTCGTTCGTGCAAACGAGGGTGGGACTAAACTGAGTAAGTCCGACCTCTTGCTTTCAATGGTTACATCGAGCTGGGACGGCGTAAACGCGCGGGACGAGATTTTCAACTTCGTTGATCGCATCAATACACAACTGACCAGGCGCAACGATTTTGACAAAGACTTCATCATGAAGTCGTGTCTTGTTCTTACAGACCTTCCTGTCGCGTACAAGGTGCAAAACTTCAACAACGCGAATCTGACCACCATTCGTCAGCATTGGCCTAGAATCAAGAAGGCCATTGAGCAGGGCGTTGACCTTGCCAATTCGTTCGGGATCGACCGAGACAACTTAACAAGTGCCAACGCGCTAATCCCGATCATCTACTACTTGTTTAAGAACCCTGGTGTGAGCTTGCGGGGTTCCACACCATTCGAAGCGCACAATGCGGGCTTGATTCGGCGTTGGCTCATTATGGCGCTCCTGAACGGAGTGTTCGGCGGAACGTCGGATAACATGCTGCGGGACATTCGTGCGAGCCTGCAGGGAATGTCTGGTGCGGGAGCCGACTTTCCCATCGACGCGATCAATCTCACCATTCGAAAGGCAGGACGCTCGGCAGAATTCGATGATTTCGCTTTGGGTGAAATGCTAAACCGCACCTATGGGCAGCAGCAGACCTTTCTGGCTCTTTCCTTGCTGTATGATGATGCGGGTTGGGGGACTATGCAGTTCCACCAGGACCACATCTTTGCGCGTAGTCTGTTCAAGCCAAAGGAGCTTTCAACCATGGGGAGGCTAGACTGGATCCAGAAGAAAGATCGTCTAGGAAACCTCTGTTTGCTGCTTGCCCCTGAGAACATGGGGAAACAAGATATGCCCGTGGGTAAGTGGTTGAGCTCGCGCGAGCCGGGCTTCTTGAAACGTCACCTGATTCCAGACGATCAGGCGCTTTGGGAATTCGAGCGTTTTCCAGACTTCTTGGAGGCCCGCGAGGAATTGGTGCGCCGCCGACTCAAGGCACTGTTCGGATCAACTGTAGCTCAACTATCATCCGGCGCGCATCCGGCGCGTAATGAATGAACAAGGAAATGAAAGAGGGGCGCGGATTCAAGTAGCCAGTGCATAACGTCAACGACGGCGTGATGGAGTAACCTCTTGGCACACCAAGGGGTTACTGATGCGCACATATCGTCGGATCACCTACGAAGACCGGTGCCAGATTTACGCCTTGCGGACGGCA
>JAUSMA010000010.1 GCA_030645475.1 Nitrospirota bacterium | reverse complement strand
TGCCGTCCGCAAGGCGTAAATCTGGCACCGGTCTTCGTAGGTGATCCGACGATATGTGCGCATCAGTAACCCCTTGGTGTGCCAAGAGGTTACTCCATCACGCCGTCGTTGACGTTATGCACTGGCTACTTGAATCCGCGTATTCAAATACATTGGGCTGGAACACATTTCCCGTGCCGACACTCACCGAGAAGAACAAGACCGACCTGACTCGCTGCGCCGAGGACATCCTGCTGGCGAGGGAAGCCCATTTCCCAGCAACAATTGCAGAACTCTACGATCCCGACAACATGCCCGCCAATCTTCGGGAGGCGCACGAGCATAACGATGAAGTACTGGAACGTATCTACATTGGTCGCCGTTTCCGCAATGATACAGAGCGGCTTGAAAAGCTATTTGAACTGTATACAAAGATGACCGCAGGGCAAGGAACGAGTAAGAAGAAAGGGACGGGGGCGATCGCATGACAGGTCCAATAAAGTCGGTTCCATCGATTTCCGTTTCGTATGCCAGAAACGGCAATGCGACCAAGTCCAATGCCCTCGGGATGCGGCCGATGCAGGAACGGGCCTATGAGCGGCGCGGGGAGCAATATCTTCTCATCAAGTCGCCGCCGGCGTCTGGTAAAAGCCGCGCGCTGATGTTCATCGCGCTCGACAAGCTCCAGAACCAGGGGCTCAAGCAGGCGATCATCATTGTGCCGGAACGGTCCATCGGTGCAAGTTTCCACGATGAGCCGTTGACGAAGTATGGATTCTGGGCGGACTGGATCGTACAGCCTAGGTGGAACCTCTGTGATGCGCCAGGCGGGGATAACGGCGGCAAGGTGAACGCCGTCGGCGCATTCCTGGAGAGTGACGACAAAGTGCTGGTTTGCACACATGCGACATTTCGGTTTGCGGTCGATAGGTTTGGGGTCGAGAAGTTCGACGACCGGCTGATTGCGGTTGATGAATTTCACCATGTCTCGACGGACGACGAAAACAAACTTGGTCGCCACATCGGCCAGTTCATTGCCCGCAACAGGACGCATATTGTCGCGATGACAGGTTCGTATTTCCGGGGTGACGCGGAAGCCGTCCTTGCCCCGCTCGACGAGGACAAGTTCGATACCGTCACCTACACCTATTATGAGCAACTGAACGGCTACGAGTACCTGAAGCAGCTCGACATCGGCTATTTCTTCTATTCGGGGTCCTATATCGACGACATTCTGAAGGTGCTGAACCATGAAGAGAAGACGATCATCCACATCCCAAACGTCAATTCGCGAGAAAGCACGAAGGACAAGATTAAGGAAGTGGAGCACATCATCGAAGAGTTGGGCGAATGGCAGGGTGCTGACCTGGAAACCGGCTTTCAGATCGTTAAGACGGCGACGGGCCGTGTTCTCAAGATCGCCGACCTTGTTGATGATGATGCGGCCAAGCGCGAGCGCGTATCCGCCGCCTTGAAGGACTCCGCGCAAAAGAACAACCGGGATTATGTGGACATCATCATTGCCTTGGGCATGGCGAAGGAAGGCTTCGACTGGATTTGGTGCGAACACGCATTAACCATTGGATACCGGTCCAGCCTGACCGAGATCGTGCAGATCATCGGTCGCGCCACGCGCGACGCGCCGGGAAAGACCCGCACGCGCTTTACCAATCTGATCGCCGAACCTGATGCGTCGGCGGAGGCCGTCACTGAGGCCGTCAACGATACGCTCAAGGCGATTGCGGCCAGCCTTCTCATGGAGCAGGTGCTTGCGCCGCGCTTTGAGTTCAAACCGAAGAATCCGAATAGTGGGCCGACGCCGGGCTTCGATTACGGCGAAGGCGGTTTTGACCCCAACAAATGCAACGTGGGTTTCAATGGCGAGACCGGGCAATTCCAGATCGAGATTAAGGGACTGTCTGAACCAAAAAGCCAGGAAGCGGCCCGTATATGCCGTGAGGACTTGAATGAGGTGATTGCAGCCTTCGTTCAGGACAAAACGGCTATTGAACGCGGCTTGTTTGATGAGGAACTTGTGCCGGAAGAACTGACCCAGGTCCGCATGGGCAAGATCGTCAAGGACAAATATCCAGAATTGAACGAGGAAGATCAGGAGGCGGTGCGCCAGCACGCCATCGCGGCGCTGAATCTGACACAGCAAGCCAAACAGATTGTGCTTGGCGGAGCGGGCGGCGACGGGCAGCAGAGCAGCAATACCGCTTTGATCGACGGCGTTCGGAAGTACGCAATGGATGTACGCGAGCTCGACATCGACCTGATCGACCGGATCAATCCCTTCGGGGAAGCCTATGCCATCCTCGCCAAGACCATGAGCGAGGCCAGTCTGAAACAGGTTCAGGCAGCCATCTCGGCAAAGCGTGTCAGTCTTACCATCGAGGAGGCGCGGGAGCTTGCTAAACGTGCCTTGAGATTCAAACAGGAACGGGGGCGTTTGCCGTCCATCACGTCAACAGATGCGTGGGAAAAGCGCATGGCCGAAGGCGTGGCGTACCTTGCACGGATGAAAGCGGAGGCGGCGCGTGGCTAAATTCACCGATGAAGACGATGCACTTCTTGAGGAGCTTGGTGTCGAGATTGAGGCGAAAGATACGGGTGGCCGTACGCCACGCGAGGAGCGCATCATTGCCGGTTTTGAGGAAATCCAGCGATTCGCTGACGAACACGGGCGCACGCCCCAGCACGGGGAAGATCGTGACATATTCGAGCGTCTATACGCCGTGCGCTTGGATCGCCTGCGGGGCCTGACGGAGCGCCGAACTCTCCTTGCGCCTATGGATCGCCAAGGGTTGCTAGAAGGTGGGAAAGGGGCTCCCATTCCGGCGGCTGACGACTTGGACGACCACGCGCTTCTGGAGGCCCTTGGTGTTGACGGTTCTATGGAGGGCGTCACAGCGCTTCGGCATGTGCGTTCGACCGCCGAGAAGAAAGCGGCCGAAGAAATCGCCATGCGCAAGAAATGCGAGGACTTTGAAGAATTCAAACCGATGTTTCTTCAGGTCAAAAAGGATCTCGATACCGGCATCCGGCAAACACGCCCGTTTCAAACGATGGCCGAAATCAAAAAGGGCCAGTTCTTCATCGTCGGCGGCCAGATTTCCTATGTCGCAGAAGTTGGCAATGAATTTGTAACCGAATATGACCGGCGCGACAGCCGGCTCCGCGTTATCTATGACAACGGGACGGAAAGCGATGTTCTCCTGCGTTCCCTCCAGCGCGCCCTTCATCGAGACGGTGCTGGTCGGCGTATCACCGATTTGGAGTCGCTCCCGCTTTTCTCCAGCGAAATCGAGGAAGGCGACCAGACCAGCGGCACAATCTATGTTCTACGGAGTAAGTCCGACAATCCAGTGGTCGCGTCCAACCGGGACATTCTGCACAAGATCGGTGTGACCGGTGGCAGCGTTGAACGTCGGATCGACAACGCAACGCTTGATCCCACGTTCCTCATGGCGGACGTGGAGATCGTTGCGACCTACAAACTTTCCAACATCAATCGCACCAAGCTTGAAAACCTTATCCAGCGAATATTTGATCCAGTAAGACTTGATGTCGAGATCAAGGATCGTTTCGGGAATCCGGTTGTGCCTCGCGAATGGTTCCTCGTGCCGCTATTCGTAATCGACGAGGCTGTTAGCCGAATCAAGGACGGAACGATTACAGGCTACCAATACGATCCCGGCACAGCATCGCTGAAGCGGGTGGCTAGCTAGCACGTCGTGTCTGGTTGTGAATATGGGAGATTGGGGGTCAGACATGACTATTGACTTATTGGAGCCGGAAGAAAGAAAAATGGTTGTTAATCTTTTCTCGCCGCACGCCATCACCGCCGACCTCGACGCCGCTTGGGGCCAGGTTCGATGATGTGCGAGGGTGAGTGAAGGGGCCGAGCCTATCGCCGGAGGAGGGCGATCCAGGACCATAGGTTGAGCAGACTGGCAAGGGAGGCCGCTTTCTGGTCTATCTGGTTTGTCTGGTCTGTCTGGTTCTTCTGGTTGATCTAGTTTCTCTGGTTCATGTGGTTCGTTTCGTTCAAGGAGCGAATCAAACCAGACAGACTTTCCCGCTCGTCTCGCCATTCCCGCCCGTCCCGCAGTCTCTATAGACCAAACAAACCAGCCCGACCAGACAGACCATCCCATTTTGCTTGGCTTGCCTCGCCGTCCTTGAAGTCTTGAGCGGTGACGTGCATGTCTGTCGGTGTCGTGCAATCAGCGGGGAACGGTTAGGTCTTTGGCTAGGTCTCGAAGATTGGCCTCGACCGTGAGGTCGGTTTGGGAGGGAGTGACGGCGGCGTTGAAGGGGTTATGCTGCTACGCGTTTCTTCGGCCCTCGCTTTGTGTGTGTCGTCAGGCGTCGAGTCGCCTCGGACATTTCGAGGAGTGAGCGCAACGCCGCATTGACCGATGCGGAGTCACGAAAGGCACTGGCAACATCGGGCTCAAGTACGGCGACGTTTGCCCCTTCCTTGATCAGTCGACGGTAGTATTTCCCTCGAACCGCGTTTGTGTAGTCGAAGGTATACTCTGCCCGCATGTTGTCTGACTGTGGTGGTCCTTTACGTTTCATGGCGTTTCCTCTCTCCCGCTGTCGCTCGGCGGGCACTGATGATTCGTACAGCAGTTCCTCGATCTGTATGGGCGACGATCAGTAGCCGTCCACGGGCGGAGTATCCGATTGTGAGATATCTTCGTTCACCGGTGGAATGATCCGGATCATCAATCGTGGCCGCGAGTGGATCATAGAACACGGTCACGGCTTCGTCGAATGAGGCTCGGTGTTTCAGTAGGTTGCGCCGTGCCTTGTCACGATCCCATTCGAACTGCATGTGTGTATTGTAAAGAACTGACTTTGAACTGTCTATGAAGACAGACAAGGCAAAGGGCTCGGGAGTCGTTTCTCGTCGCACACAATCCCGGCGACTTTGCGAGGGTGCGTGAAGGGACTGAGCCTATCGCCGTAGGAGGGCGATCCAGCGCCACAGGTTGAGCAGACTCGCAAGGGGGGCCGCCACGTAGATGAGTGCGGCTGCGGTGAGGATGCCTTCTGGTCTATCTCGTTTGTCTGGTTCTTCTGGTTCATGTGGTTGATCTAGTTTCTCTAGTTCACGTAGCGAAACCAACCAGACAGGCTCTTCCCCCATCTCGCCATTCCTGCTCGTCCCGCCCGTCTCGCAGGCTCTATAGACCAAACAAACCAGACAGACCAGTTGAACCAAACAGACCAGACAGACCAACCGACCGCCCCCATCCTGCCGCCACTCCCTACGGCCGCGGCTTGTCCATCGAAGGGCGATAGGGGCGCCTCTCTCAACGCACTTTCAGGAAAAACTGTCGCTTCCCAAACGTATTGTCCCGATGTATCACTGCCGGGGTGAGGGCCGATGTTGTTGCTCAGGCTCGTTTCCGTGGTGGCCTGTAGATTTTTGGAGTACTGCTCGTGAGTGCACTGCCCATTACAGATTATGTGTTCAGTGACCATGCCCGGTTTGAACTAATGCGGCGAGGCTTGAGCGAGGAGACTGTCCGTGCGATACTTCTTTCACCAGGGCAACGCATTGACGTTCGACCTGGCTGCGTGGTCCTTCAATCGAAGGTTTCTTCAGGACCGCCTGGAACGGTGTTCCTGCTTCGTGTCTTCGTGGATGTCGATCGGTGCCCGGCACGGGTGGTGCCCGCATATCGGACCAGCAAGATCGAAAAATATTGGAGGAACCCATGAAGGTGTCGTACGACAAAACGAGCGATACGCTGAGTATGATCCTGAAGGACAATACGCCTGTTGCGGAAAGCGACGAAGATAAGCCCGGCGTGATTCTGGATTATGATGTGGCGGGCAATCTTGTCTCCATTGAAATTCTGGATGCCTCTAAGCGAGTGACGGAGGCTCGGAAGGTCGAGTTCCAAACCACTGGATAGAGCCCTCCTGCTTTCGTCGACTGCGCCGTCTTTTCTTCGTTTCTGTCGAGAGGTAGAATAAAAAAATAGGTTAGGTAATCGGAAAACTACCTGTCGGTCGCGCCTGTGTACGCCTCGCCTGCAGCTGAGTTTCTCCCCCCACCATGCCGCGACGGGTCTCTCCCGTCTATCTGGTTCTTCTGGTTCATGTGGGACAAGAAAAGGGGCCAGGCTACTTATCCGGCCCACTTCCCACCACTCCGCCGATGGTTCGTTCCTGTGTTTTGCCATCTGTCCAAATTGATCCTTTGCGGACTGCCTGTTATTCTCAAGCCTGATTGCGGACTGGGGCTGTGCTCACACTTCAGGGAGGACGGAATGAAGATCATGACTCCAGCGATGCTCCTGAAGGCGTTGAAGATGTTTAGAGGGTTCACTCAGGCGGCAGCGGAGTATCTCAGAGACAAAGAGCGGCTTCGGTATCTGTTGGCCGCGGCGGTTTCGATCGCACAAGGTCGCGGTGGAAGGCTGTTGAGAGACCTTCAATTATTGGTGCGGCTCCTGAAAGCGTCAGTGAGCGGTGCCTATACAGGCCTCTCGGTCCATAAGCTCGTGACCATCGTCGCGGCGATTCTGTATCTCATCAGCCCGCTGGATGTGATTCCGGACTTCATTCCTGTCGTCGGCTATGTGGATGATGCGGCGGTGATTGCCTGGATCCTGAAAAGCATTGCCGAAGAACTGAAGGACTTTAAGATGTGGGAAGAGGGGACTTGACCGGGCCGCCATGACTTGAAGTCGACCGTGCTGTGCGTTGTGCCCTGAGTAAGGGCAATATGAGACTCGTAGCGCTCCTACGCTAAGCCGTTGCAGGCTGGACATTGAAGGTGCGCGGGACTACCATGTGCGAATAACACCACTTGATGAGAGATGGCCATGAGTGAATTGATTTTTGTCGTGGAAGAGGCTCCTGAGGGCGGGTACATTGCGCGCGCACTCGGGGAGTCGATCTTCACAGAAGCGGACACGCTGGCTGAATTGCCGGGGAAAGTCCGTGAAGCGGTTCGCTGTCACTTTGAGGAGGGGCAAGCACCGAAGGTCGTCCGCCTGCACCACGTCCGCGAGGAAGTTATCGCCGTATGAGGCTTCCCCGCGATCTGTCCGGAAGTGATCTCGCTCAGGCCCTTCGCAAGCTCGGTTACTCGATTACCCGTCAAGCCGGTAGTCACCTTCGACTGACTACCTATGAGCATGGCGAGCATCATCTCACGATCCCCCAACATACTCCGCTTCGCATCGGGACCCTCTCGGCCATTCTTGCCGATGTGGCCGCACATTTCGATATCACCCGTGAACAGCTACTTGAACAGCTGTTTGGTTAGATAAGCGGACAGAGCAGAGACGCTGCCAATGTGATCCAAGAATTCCATCCGGCCCGCCACCTCATGTCTCACTAAGAGCTGATTTCATGTCCCCACCGCGCCGCCGATGGCGAATCCCAAATCGGATGGCTTCCCGCCAATCGCGCCTGTTCACACATCGCCTGCAACGGCCTCTGCCTGACGTGTCTTTTCTGGATCATGGCACGGTGATGATGGCTGGTAGTGTTGTAGAGATCCTGCGATGCGCGCTCGCCTTACCACGAACGTCCCTGTTAAAATGAACATTCCTCACCAACATGTAGCCAAGGACAATCCATCGATGTCGACGCCCTCACAATCGAATGCCGTTCTTGTGGCGATCCGCACCCCTCGTGTGACCGTGGAGGAGCTGGACAGTTCTCTGCAAGAGCTCACCCGCCTTGTGAAAACCCTCGGGTACCATGTCGTGGGCCATGTGACGCAAAAGCGGAGTTCCGAAAAATATGCGGCGGTCCTTGGTCAGGGAAAACTCGCCGAATTGGCGCTGTGGACCGGTGGTTCCGGGAAAGTAGCGGTTGCGTTTGAACGGCCGATGCACAAAGCGGCTTCGAAGCGCGAGGCTGCGGCCTCGGACGTCACGGAGGAGTCAGAAGACGACGAATCGGATGACACCCTGGAGGCCTCACCAGGCCCTCGGGAAGAGGCGCAGATCGTCATCGTGGACTGTGATCTGTCGCCGTCACAATTGAAAAATCTTGAAAGTGCCGCCGGAGTTCCTGTACTCGACCGTACCGGCGTCATCATTGAGATTTTCAGTCGACATGCTCGTACACGCGCGGCCCGGCTTCAGGTAGAGATCGCGAGGCTCAATTATCTGGCGCCACGGTTGCGTGAAACCGGGGGCGGCAGCGAGCGGCAAGGCGGGGGGGTCGGAGGCAAAGGGGCCGGAGAGACGAGCCTTGAGCTCGATAAGCGCAGGATTCGCGATCGCATGAAAGAACTCAGGGCAGAATTGGCGGCGATCGGGGACGAGCATCAGACGCGCCGCGCGAGACGGGAACACGAATTGACGGTCGCGCTCGTCGGGTACACCAATGCCGGCAAATCCTCGCTGATGCGTGCGATGACGGGAATCGATGTGCTCGTGGCCGATAAGCTGTTCGCCACCCTCGATACCACGATCCGGCCGCTGTATCCTGACACGCGTCCCAAAGTGCTCATGAGCGATACGGTGGGATTCATCAAGAAGCTTCCGCATGACCTGGTGGCATCGTTCAAGTCGACGCTGGATGAAGCGGCCGGTGCCTCGCTGGTGCTATTTGTCGTCGATGCCTCAGATCCCTCTTTTCGATCCCAACTCGACGTCACGCGGACGGTGTTAGCCGAAGTTGGCGCCACGGACATTCCCAGCCTCTTGGTGTTGAATAAACAAGATCGTCTCGGACCGGACGAGCTCGCGACACTGAAGGCGGAATATCCGGACGCCTTTTTTCTGTCCACGAGAAGCAAGGACGATCTGCACGCGCTCCGTGAGCGCATTATGGGGTTCTTTGAGAGCGATATGGTCGACGAGGAATTACATATTCCGTTTACGGCTCAAGGGGTCGTGGCAGAGATCCGCGCCCGGATGCGTATCTTGTCCGAAGCCTATGATGCCGAGGGACTCACGATACAGGTGCGATCGACCCCCGAGAACCTGACCGTCATCAAAAAGAAGCTCGCGCGATGAGGCGCGGATTGTGCCATCAACCGACTCTCCTCTGACTGTCCGTCCCTACCACGCTGCTGGTGGCGAAGCAGAGTCCTGTTTGCGAAGGACTTGTCGTGCCTATCGGGATAGGAGGGCGTGTTTCTCTCTCACTGCGTGTACGAGGATAGAGCGATGAGTGGCTGGTGGATGAAGCCTCATACGGCTGCTCAGGAGTTAGGCTGCTGACCGCTTGGTCACTTCCCAGCCGGGGAAGACAAGGACTGCTGGATGGCACCGCAGTGCATGTGCCAGGGTTTTGGCCCGTTCAATACCCAGATTGATGGTGCCATTTTCAATGGCAGAGATCGTGGACTGTGGAATCTTAGTCCTGCGAGCCAACTCGCTCTGCGTGAGCCCTTGCAGTTCTCGAACGATCCGAACGGATTTTCCCACCGATACGACAACTAGAGCTTTCGCCGGACGAACGTCCTTGGTTTTCATCATTGCCTCCGATCATCGTGGGCGGTTACGTCCATGACCAGTACCAGTATGCGCTGTTCCTCAACCTTGTAGATCACTCGATACTGCGTATTCGGCCTTGACGAGCGATGCCCTTCCCATCCCCCTTGATGGCCTTCATGGTGGAACCCCTTGATCAGGCGTAGGCCTGCAGGGCCGGGAGGCTTTCCCAGACGGAGCGGTCGCCACGCTTCTATCCCAGACGCTTGACGAGCTTCTTGGGTAGACTGGAGCGGACGGTTCCATAGCGTCGCCCGCGAGGCGCTTGCCGCACGGTGACTTCTACATCCTGGCCTAACAAGGACAGAAAATGAACCAGGCGTTCGACCGAGAAGCCAGCCATCTGGCCGGCGAGTAGTTTCGAGATTTTGGCTTGGTCAATGCGGAGGTGGGTTGCCGCTTCCGCCTGCTTCCAGCCTCGTCCTCTGATCGTGTCCTGAAGCGCCTGCAATAAACTGCTTTTGAGAATGAGCTCCGCGGACCGTTCTTCGGAAAACCCTAGATCGCGAAAGATATTTCCACTGCCTTTTGTCACCGTGGCACGTTTCATAGGCCTTCCTCCCTTCTCCACTTGAGTAGATCGGCATATCGGGTCTGTCCGAGCTCTAGATCCGCTCTCGCGGTCTTCTGTGAGCGCTTCTCAAACACATGGAGCACATACACGGCTTCTTCGAACTTGGCCACATAGAAGACTCGATAGGCCCCGCTTTCATCCCTGACCCGAATTTCCCGAACTCCAGATCCGACCGTCGGCATCGGCTTCCAATCATCCGCTTCTTTGCCCTGCTGAACTTTGAATAACTGAAAGCCGGCCGTTTCCTGTGCGCTATCCGGAAGTTCGCGAATTGCCTCCCGTGACGTTCCGACAAAATGAATCGGCTTCATTTCTCACCTGTACGTGGCCATCCAGGGCTATATTATGCTAGATGTGGCATATACGCAAGAGACTCGTTGAGTTGAGGCCGGCGGACCGCTTCGGGCCATATATAAAACGAGCAGGTGCCGGGACTCTTTTCTCGCCGCACACAATCCCGGCGACTTTTCGAGTGTGCGCGAAGGGGCCGAGACTATCGCCGGAGGAGGGCGATCCAGCGCCAGAGGTTCAGCAGACTGGCTAGGGAGGCCGCCACGTAGGTGAGCGCGGCTGCGGTGAGGATGCGGCGAGCCCCTTGTTCGTCTTCAGGCGACAGGTAACTGCCTTGCCGGAGCACGGGCAGGGCACGATTGAAGCTGGCGTCCCACTCGACTGGGAGCGTGACGAGGTGGACCAGCGTGGAGATCCCCATCGTCGCCAATCCGGCCACCATGACGACGACACCTGCGATCGGGGTTCGCGCGAGTGCCGCCGCGATCGGAATGCCCATCATGATGACCACGCCGATCTTTTCCGCTCCCTGCGCGATCCGCACGAGCCTGGTGCGTTCTGCGAGCGGTTGGTAGCCCATGTGGTCTTGCATGGCATGCCCGACCTCGTGGGCGGCCACGGTAATGGCCGTGAGCGATTTCCCGCTGAAAATATCGGGTGTCAGGCGGACGGCTTTGGTAACAGGATCGTAGTGGTCCCCCAGCTCGGTCGGTTCGACTGTGATGTGCGGCATGTTGAACCGATTGAGCAGATGCCGGGCCAACTCTCCGCCCGTGCCTGGGTAGTCCGAGCGGGGCGCACTATGCCGGGCAAACACTCGCCTGGTCCAGAGCTGCGGACCCACGATAACCACCGCGACCAGGAGCAACAGCAAGACGAGACGTATCATCTATCCAGATCTCCCTCCCGCTCTTGTCGGGCAGGGCACTCGGCCAAAGCCGGTGGCGCACAGGTTGATGGGATCGATCCTTTTCCCTCACAGGCTACCACAATGGACAGATGGGAAGAACACACCGGGCCCTTCGCCATGTCTCATCGCCCCTCTCGCATCTGACATCCCGATGCAATTTCCGCCGCGAATCGAGTAGAGTGTGAAGATCATTTGTCTTTGTCGGTTGGTGAGGAGGAGTCATGGGAGTATTTCGACGACCCGAGTTGATAAAGGATAATCCGGTTGCGCCGCAAATGTATGTCGGACCACGGCGGAGGCTCGCCCGTGCGGCGTCGACGTCGCAGGTCCCGACGGAGGGTGACATGGCGGAGACGCTGCAGACTCTGACGGCCGCCGCGAAACGGTTTGTGGCGACTGTGCCTGCATCGAAGAAGAGCCAAGCAGAACGGGATGCGCTCCTGGATGCGATCACCCAGGCGCAACGTCTTTTGTCGGGTGAGGACCTTCCTCGGTAGGGCGCGCAACGCGGGAGCGGGGGGCTTCGAAGAAGGAACAGGCCCGGGAGTCTTTTCCTGTCGGGGACGCTAGGGCATCTTGCAGATCGAATCGAGGGCGGCCAATCTGGTCCGAAGATAATTTCTGATATTGTTCCACTGCACATCGCCACTGACCATGCCGATCGGTGTTTGTGCATTGTGGAAGCGGTCCCTCGCGGTCGGTCCGCCGATTTGCAGAAGAACGGTTTTTGTCTCTGCTGCCCATTTTCCTGCTTCTTTTTCCCATCTCGCGATGAATGCATCTCTCTGATCTCGAAAGGTTCCGGCCCGTCTGCTCTGCCAGTACTCCTTATCAATGCGTTCTCTGAGTGCATAGCCCTGTTTCAGCTGCGTGGTGCATCTCGCGCCTGGTCGAATGGCGGCTGCTTGCCCCTCGGTTGTCCCTGCGGGAGGTCGCAGGCCATTGTTCTCAACGTCTCCATGGCCCTGGCGCAGGGTCGGCTCTTCAGTGGTGGGTGTCTTGGGTGACGCGCCGCAGGCACTGAGCAGGAGACTGAGGACAATTCCAAGTAGTTTGTTCGTCATTGACATGTGCTCACCTTGCAGATTCACTTCAGAAGGATAGCTATTTCGACCAGCTCACGCAAGCGCCGATCGAGCCGCCTTCATCTTCTAGTTGAGGACGGAGCACACCGACCGTATGAGGGAAGCAATGGGGGCGGGATGGGGGCTGATTGCTCTTCCGCTGCGCACATTGAGCTGCCACATTTCTCTTCTCCATCTTCATCATTCATGCGGCGGCCTGGAGGCTCCTCAACCTGCCTCAATGACTGTCAATGGCTATTCCTGCGGATGCATGGTAGAGTGTACACGTTCCATAGCGGCGGGCCTCGCGTGAAACATCACATCACACGGCCCATTTCGGATGTTGTTGTTCCCGAGAATCTGATCGGAAGTCTGACCTAGGTCGCCTTGTTGTTTGCGTCTTCGGCCCTCTCCTTCCCCTCGTGAAGCTGTTCTCGAGTTCCCCACAATATCAATTTTCAGAAGGAGGACCCCCATGGGTTCCAAACTTTATGTTGGCGGGTTGCCCTATGCGGCAACTGAATCGCAGTTAACCAGCTTGTTCGCCGCACACGGGACTGTCGAGTCTGCGCGTGTGATCACCGACAAGTTTACCGGACAGTCGCGAGGCTTCGGCTTCGTCGAAATGGCCACGCAGCAAGAAGGTCAGGCGGCGATTTCCGCCTTGAACGGCACACAGATGGACGGACGCCCGTTGACTGTGAACGAAGCCAAGCCACAAGAACCCCGCACCGGTGGTGGTGGCGGCGGACGTGGCGGCAACGATTTCGGCGGTCGCAGCCGGTTCTAAGCACTCCGCGATGCAACGAGCGGGGCGTCTCATCCGAGGCGCCCCACCTTCACCCTGAGGATCACACCCATGCCACAGTCACAGCAGCCAGCATCGCCGCGTACAGAGGCCACCCCGAATTATCTGACCACGTTTCTGTTCGGTCTCGTCGCGTGTGGCGCGCTGATCGGAGTTCCAGCCTTTGCTTACTCGTATGGATTCACCTGGCTGGACTGGACCATGTTCGCCGTGCTGTATGTCGTGACCGGTTTGGGCATTACCGTTGGCTACCATCGCCTGTTGGCGCACCGCAGCTTCGATTGCCTTCCTTGGGTGAAGGCAGGATTGCTCATCGCCGGGGGATGGGCGCTTGAAAACTCGGCGCTGAAGTGGGCCGCGGACCATATCCGCCACCATGCGAATTGCGATCAAGAGGCCGATCCATACAACGCCCAGCGGGGATTCTGGTACAGCCACTGCGGATGGCTGTTCATCAAGGATACCCATGCGGATGACAAATACGCGTCGCGTTTGCGGCAAGACCCCCTCGTGATGTGGCAGCACCACTACTACCTGCCCATCGTCCTCTCAGGTTTGGCGCTCCCGTTCGTGGTGGGCTTTCTGTACAACGGCTGGATCGGGGGGCTGGGGTGTTTCCTGCTTGCCGGCGTCGGACGAACCTTTGCCGTACTCAATTCGACGTTTTGCATTAATTCGGTCTGTCATCTCTGGGGACGCCAACCGCATGGTCAGGCTGATTCTAGCCGGGATAGCTGGTTGGTCTCGCTTGTGACATTTGGCGAAGGCTACCATAACTATCACCATAGCTATCAAAGCGATTACCGCAATGGCCCACGCTGGTACAACTTCGATCCGTCGAAATGGCTGATCTTCACGCTCTCGCTCCTCGGCCTGGCCCACTCGTTACGTACGGCCTCCAGCGACAACAAGTAAGGGCTGGCGTTCACGCGGGGAGGAGGAACATGTTCTCACCCGCTTGCGCTCAGAAATTCCGTTGTGAGCAACTGCGCGCATCAAATGAGCACATTCCGATCGTGCGCGTTCTGCGAGCAAGAGGGGCACCTGGCCGCGCCCTCTTCATCCTTCCATTCCCTCGCGTTGTTCTCCACTCGCTGCTTCTTCTATACTCCCTCTATGCCGCAACCTTCCGATCTATCCTTCGCCGAGTCGCTCACCAGTGAGCGACGCCAGATCTTCTATGAGCGCCATCGGTTCCTTGCGATCATGATGATTCTCGTCGTCCTCCTCTTTCCCTTTGCTGGGCTTTATGTGACCGGGTTGCTCGGGGCGGTGCTCGGTCTGCTGCTGTCCCTCGCGGCCTTTTATCTGATGCCCTATGTTTGGCTTAAGATTGGTGGCTGAGACCCAGCTGGAGGGTTTCTCGGGTCTCTCTCGTCTGGCTTGTTTGTCTGATTGGTCGGACCGGAAATTCACCCAGAAGATCATCGGACATCTTTCTCAGATTCCCTTTCCACATTTCCTTAGGCGGATGCCTGCTGTCGGTTCTACTGCGGCCGTCGAACGAGGCCCTTCTGAGGGCGCGCGTTCCGGGAGCAAAGAGCCGATGGAGGCGTCCTCCTCCTCCCTCCACGCTCGCTTGTTCTCTCTTCAGGGATGGGGGCTGATTGATCTTCCACTGCGCGCGTCCAACGAGGGCCTTCTGATTCTTCACCTTCTCTATAGGGAGTAGGCAAACTGTCCTTCACTGCGCGCATCGGACGAGCACATTCCGATTGTGCGCGTTCTGCGAGCAAGAAGGACGGTTGTCTGCTCCCTTCCCCCTTTTTTCGTCCTTGATCCCCCTCTCCCACCTGTATAGAATGGCCCAACTTTTCAGGTAGTTAGCTGTACGGATCGATTCTGTAATACTTCGAGGTTTCCCATCGAACACGTGATCGTGATGGATGGAAGCCAGAGGAAATGGGTGTCCCCAACACCCCTAACAGGAGGAGACCACAGTGAGCGACTCATCCATCATTACCTTTGCGTTAGTAGCGGCAGTGACGGGCATTGCCTACGGCCTCTATTTGGCTATGTGGGTGTTCAAGCTGGACGCCGGCAATCCGAAGATGCAGGAAATCGCGAAGGCGATTCAGGAAGGCGCGAGCGCTTATTTGAATCGCCAATATCGGACTGTCGGCGTGGTCGCAGCCGTGCTCTTTGCCATGTTGTGGGGCGCAGGAGCGATCTCAGACAAATTCGGCCTGCTGACCGCGATTGGATTTTTGATCGGCGCCGGCGCGTCGTCGCTGGCCGGCTATGTGGGCATGGTCATCGCGGTGCGGGCGAACGTGCGGACGGCACAGGCGGCCCATCAGGGCATGAATGCGGCGCTAACCGTGGCGTTCCGCGGTGGCGCGGTGACGGGACTCTTGTTGATCGGCTTAGGCTTGCTGGCGATTACGCTCTTCTATGTGGTGGCCTCGCAGATTTCAGGGCAGGAGAAGGCGATTCATGCCTTGCTGAGCCTCGGGTTCGGTGGAAGTTTGATTTCGGTATTTGCCCGGGTGGGCGGCGGTATCTATACGAAGGCGGCGGACGTTGGCGCAGACCTGGTCGGGAAAGTCGAAGCGGGGATTCCGGAAGACGACCCGCGCAATCCGGCGGTTATCGCGGACAACGTGGGTGACAATGTCGGCGACTGTGCCGGTATGGCGGCGGACCTCTTCGAGACCTACGCTGTGACGACGGTGGCGGCGATGGTCTTGGCCTATACACTCTTCAAGGGAGTGAGCGCGCCGATTCTGTATCCGCTGGCGTTAGGCGGCGTGACGATTTTTGCGACGATCATCGGTATCTTCTTCGTGAAGGTCAGTCCGGGCGGCGGGATCATGCCGGCGCTCTATAAGGGCTTGTTTGTGGCGGGCGGCATTGCGGCGGTGGCGTTCTATCCCGTGACGACGACGATCATGGCGGGTGTGGGTGGTGTGAGCGGGATGAGTTACTACCTCGCGTCGTTGATCGGCTTGGCCGTGACGCTCGCCCTCGTCTTTATCACCGACTACTACACCTCCAAGAGTTATGCGCCGGTGAAGGCCATTGCCAAGGCGAGTGAAACGGGCCATGCGACCAACATCATCGCCGGATTGGCGGTGGGGATGGAGTCGACGGCCTTGCCGGTGGTGGTGATCGGGGGCGCGATTCTTTCAAGCTACTGGATTTGCGGCGGCGCGGCCTCGGGTGGTTTGTACGGCGTGGCCACTGCGGCGGTCTCGATGTTGTCGATGGCCGGTATCGTGGTGGCGATCGATGCGTTCGGTCCGATCACGGACAATGCGGGCGGTATCGCGGAGATGGCCCACCTCGGCAAAGAGGTCCGCGACATCACCGATCCATTGGATGCGGTCG
This sequence comes from Nitrospirota bacterium, assembly GCA_030645475.1. Classification (NCBI taxonomy): domain Bacteria; kingdom Pseudomonadati; phylum Nitrospirota; species Nitrospirota bacterium. The sequence continues at coordinate 3,577 of JAUSMA010000010.1, read as the reverse complement.
GCAACACGACCAAAGCCGTGACCAAGGGTTATGCGATTGGATCGGCTGGCCTCGCGGCGGTGGTGCTGTTTGCCGAATATGCGCGTGAGGTGGCAAAGGGGAGTGGGGCGAGTACATTCGATCTCTCTAATCCTTCCGTCCTGGTCGGGCTTTTTCTGGGCGGGATGCTGCCCTTTATCTTTGGAGCCCTCTGCATGAAAGCCGTGGGAGAGGCAGCCGGTCTGGTGGTGGAAGAAGTGCGGCGGCAGTTCCGGACGATCAAAGGGATTATGGAAGGCACCGGCAAGCCGGAATATGGGACCTGCGTGGATATCGTGACGCAGGCGGCGATCAAGAAGATGATGGTGCCGGGATTAATCCCGGTCGTCTCGCCGATTCTCGTCGGCATGATCCTGGGGCCGCAGGCCTTGGGTGGCATGCTCGTCGGCAGTATTGTGACCGGTCTCTTCGTCGCGATCTCGATGACGAGCGGCGGCGGTGCTTGGGACAATGCCAAGAAGTATATTGAAGAACAGGGCCTGAAGGGGACGGATACACACAAGGCAGCAGTGACGGGCGATACGGTCGGCGATCCCTACAAGGATACGGCTGGACCGGCGATCAATCCGATGATCAAGGTCATTAATATCGTTGCACTTCTAATTGTATCCTTGATCGTCTAGCAGGATGCTGAAAAAGTCCGCCAGCGTCGTTCTCGGCTCATCGAAATCCTCAACGTACCCCTGAGGGTACGCCTCCGGTTTCGATTCGCCTGCGGCCTTGCTGGACGGAATTTTTGAGCATCCTGCGCGCGTGTCGTGTAGTTCGTGAAGTCTGAATATAGAAGCCGTCAGCATTCAGCCATCAGCACGGAGCTGAGAACTGAATGCTGACGGCTGATAGCTCAAGACCGACGCCGCTTCACGTTTCTTCGCTCGGCTTGACGGCTGAAATGACCCTGGAGTAAGGTGATCGCAGGGATCACCTTGGTGCTGATCCACGAGAGTTTCCCAGAAACACGGGAGGTGCTCGGATGGAGAAACAGGAGCGCAAGCAGGAACCCAGGCGTGAGCCGCAGGGGAAAGACGACGTTAAGGCCAATCCTAAGGTCGTCGAAGCCGGTAAGAAGATGAAAGAAGACATCGACAAGCTGGTCGATGAAATCGACGACGTGCTCGAAAAGAACGCGGAAGAGTTCGTCAAGAACTACGTGCAAAAAGGGGGGGAGTAGCGCCAGGATTCTGGCAGGCTGCTCCCTCTTTTTTTATTCCCCTGCATCGCATTTCGATTCAGGCGTTTCTTCGTCCCTCATCCGCAAGCCTCACATTCCTGCGTTTGACAACAGAGAGCTGAGAGGCTAGTATCCCTTTAATTCTCAGATAGTTAGCCTCTCTTTCGCCTCTGAATCGTGTAAGGGGTCCTCATGAAGTCCAAGCTCTGGGTCTTCCGTGATATCAATCTGTTGCAGCAAGCTTCGTTGGTTCAGGCCCTCTCTATTTCTCCTGCCACGGCCTCATTATTTCTCGCTCGCGGCGTGACGACACCGGATGAAGCCACCTCATGGATGTCGTTGCAGTCGCCGCACGATCCGTTTTTGATTCCCGATATGGAACAGGCGGTCGAGCGGCTCCATCGCGCCGTCACGAGTCATGAGCCTATCTGTTTCTACGGCGACTACGATGTCGATGGCATTACGGCCACCAGCGTCTACATGTCGTTCTTTGGCGGATTGGGTGCCAAGGTTCGCGCTTATGTTCCGCATCGGCTCCGCGAAGGGTACGGACTCAACATCGGCGCCGTGCAGCGCTTGCATGACGAAGGCATCTCGCTCTTGGTGACGTCCGATTGCGGCACGACTTCACATAAAGAAATCGCGTTGGCGGCGCAGCTCGGTATGGATGTGGTGGTGACCGACCATCACCAGAGCGATGAGCAGATGCCGCCGGCTGTGGCGGTGTTGAATCCTCATCGAGTCGGGGCCCTCTATCCGTTTCGCGGTCTCTGTTCCGCGGCGCTGGCCTACAAGGTGGCGCAGGCCTACCAACTGCGCTACGGAGTCGCTGGAGTGCCGTTGGAATCGTTGCTCGACCTCGTGGCATTGGCGACGGTCGCCGACGTGGTGCCGCTGCACGATGAGAATCGAAATTTTGTGCGCGAAGGGCTTGTGCAGTTGTCGCGTGGCGCGCGCTGCGGGGTTCGGGCGTTGAAACAGGTGGCGGGGGTGACGCGGGAATGTACGGCGGAAACCATCGCCTTCAAGCTGGCGCCGCGCATCAATGCCGCAGGGCGATTGGACGATGCCATGCTGGGTGTGCGGTTGTTGACGACCGACAATCCGGCCGAGGCGCAGCAGTTGGCAGACCGGCTTGAGCAATTGAATCGGGAACGGCAACGCATCGAAGTGGATATCATGGCGGAGGCGCTGGCCTCGCTGAAGGATCAAGAACTGCCGCCTGCATTGATCGTGGCCTCTCGCCATTGGCATCTCGGGGTGGTCGGCATTGTCGCCGCGCGTTTGGTCGATCGGTTTCAGCGCCCGGCGATTGTGATGGCGATCAATGAGCAGGGCATTGCCAAGGGCTCGGCGCGGACGACCGGCGGGTTCGATCTGTATCAAGGATTGGCTTCCTGCCGGGAGATGTTGGAGGCGTTCGGCGGGCATCCCAGCGCTGCGGGGGTGACGATTCAGGAGTCCAGGATCGATGAGTTTCGTGCGAAGTTCTCAGGCGTGGTGGCCGGGTGGAACCATGAAGGCGCCAAGGTTCCGACCTTGAACGTCGATGCCGAGGTGCGGTTGAACGATGTGAATCTGCAGTTGCTCCAGGAAATCGGCTCCCTGCATCCGTTCGGGGCGGGTAATCCAGAACCCACGTTTGCCGTGACCCGTCTTGAAGTGTTGGATGCGCGCACGGTCGGTGAGAAACATTTGAAAATGACGGTGCGGCAAGGCACCTCACTGCCGTTCGACAGTATTGCCTTCGGGATGAAGTCGTTGCTGGAGCGGGGCATTCCGTCTCGGACTCCGGTCGATCTGGCCTTCACGCCTGAGCTGAACCATTGGAACGGCCGTGACCGGATTCAGCTCCGCATTCGCGATGTTCGGCCGAGTGTGATGGAGTGAGTGAACCATGGTGTACGAAACCGTCACAGACCTCGACCAGCTGCTGGCTCGGATCAGAAGTTATTCTGCCGATGCCGACCTCGGCCTAGTCCGCAAGGCCTACGACTTTTCTGCCAAAGCGCATGAAGGGCAGCTCCGGCGGTCCGGAGAACCCTACCTGCAACATCCCATCGCCGTCGCCGGTGTGCTCTCTTCCCTCAAAACGGATGTGGTCGCCATCGTCGCGGGACTGCTGCACGATACCCTCGAAGATACCGTCGCCACGGCCGACGAGCTTGAACGGGAGTTCGGGAAGGACGTGGTGCATCTGGTCGACGGGGTGACCAAGATCGGCAAGATCACGTTTCGGAGCTATGAAGAAAAGCAGGCGGAAAATTTCCGCAAAATGCTGCTCTCGATGGCGGACGACATCCGGGTCGTCCTGATCAAGCTCGCCGACCGGCTCCACAACATGCGCACCTTGGAACATCTCAGCCC